>JAAYQQ010000029.1 GCA_012519255.1 Methanobacteriota archaeon
CGCCCTCCCTCAGGGCTTCCAATATCTCCAGCCGTTTCGGATGGGACAGTGGTTGAAGCAAGTCTGCTATTTCCTGAGGAGATGGACGGACAGGGGTGGCAGGACATACTGCTGGCAAAGCCAGGCGCTCTTTCATGGACTCGAACAGCTCCACTGCGGTCTTGGCCCTTCCGAGGACGATGAGGGCGTTCTGCGTACAGGTCCCGTCCGTGCACGGAGAGCTGGTCGAACGAATCATACTTTCCGCCCCATTCAAACTCTCCCAAGCGTCGGTAGAGCGGTTTTCCATAAGGGCCTTCGATGCGCCCATTATCACCTCTTGTAATTGATCTCCGCACTCAATCCGATTGGGACAGGGTGTGCAGGAGGTGAGACTGGCCACGTCCGATCGCAGACGAAAACGGGAATAATCTTCCACGGCTTTTCCCATCTGTTCACAGAAGGTCAGCTTAAGATCTTCATAGCGGAGGCTTAGCATGACTTTTCCAAGATTCTTAACCTCCTCATTGAGGCCATCGAGGCGGGCATTCATATCCTGAGTCATGTTAGTAAAGAAATGTATGAAACCCGTATATTAATATATTACTAATACGTTTGACGAGTGATAATATGGTCGAGATGCCCAATGAGGTCCTGACACTGCTGAATAGCCATGAAGCAACAAAGATATTGGCCACCCAGGCCCCCGATGGAGGGGTGCACGCTGTCCAACTTGGCAGTATCATGGCCCCAGATGCCCGCACCATTGCATTCGGAGCAATCCTCATGAAACACAGTGGGGAGAATCTTGAGAAGATGAAGGGGGATGGAGCCCTGGCATCTGTCCTGGTTGTCAAGGGCAAAGAGTCTTATCAGGTCCGTGGGAAAGTAAAGGACGCTCACACCTCTGGCCCTCTCTTCGATAAGATGAATGAAGAGTTGGCTAAACTCAAGATGAGCGCCCGGTGCGTGTGGACCATCGAACCGGTAGAAGTATGGGACCAGAGCGCATCGCCCAAGGCGGGCACCAAGATCGCCTGAATAAAAGTCCCATAAGACACTCTTTAAAGGCTCCCGTGTCACCGGGATGCCATTCCTATTTTCTCATCTTTGGACAACTTCGTCACTCGTCTTTTTCATTACTCTCCGATATTTTTCTATCTTCATTGGATTTTAATTAGGAATTAAATAGTTGGATGATATATCCAACTCAGAACTTAGTTCAAAAAAAATGAGCGATTCTAGGCATTTGGAGGAGTCTTTAATGATCGCGGAGCAAGGAGACATGAGCCACTTTTTGGCCCATGAATAACGATGGATAGCGTGTTAGAGGAATTACAAATGTTACAGCTCCAGTTCAGAAGGGATACAAGGTCTGGAATACTCATCTCAATCGATTGTTGTTTGAGAAGTTGCTTGACAACCTTTACCTATAGGGGCGGGCAGATCTGACTTCAATAGAGAAACCAGTCCCACACAAGATCAAGTATTTTTCCGGGCTTTTTAAAGGAAAAAATAGTTATGAATCAGATGGAGTAAAAGGTACGTTCCTGGCTTCCAAAACAAAAAATATCATTTTTATCATAACTTTATTCATTTTATTAATTATAGCGTCTCTGATAGCCCTGGCGGTGGGAGCCATAGACATTCCCCTGTCGGAGGTATTGAAGGCAATTGGAAATGAGCTCTTCCCCAACATTGTCGATTCTCCCGAGAAAGCATACCACTCTACCATTGTGATCAAATCAAGAGGGCCGCGTATTTTGCTTGCAGTGATCACAGGGATCAGCCTGGCCATGTCTGGGGTGGTGATGCAGGGGCTTCTCAGGAACCCATTGGTAAGTCCCTTCACACTGGGAGTCTCATCTGCAGCCTCATTCGGCGCGGCCCTATCATTGGTCCTGGGGGCCAGTTTGTTTGGAGCCGCGTATTATGGCAGCGTAACGATACTTGGTCAAACATACACAAATAAAAATCTCATCATTATCCTGTTCGCGTTTATTTCGGGACTGCTGAGTGTACTCCTTGTCCTTTCCATAGCAAGGGCCCAGCACTTGTCACAATCCGTCCTAATATTGTCGGGTATAGTTGTGAATTACCTGTTCTCTGCGGGAATATCTTTCATGAAGTATATCTCGGAAGATCACGCGCTCAGGGAGATCACATTATGGCTAATGGGCGGTATGTGGGGGGCAACCTGGAGCACGGTTATCTTACTGATCCCGATCGTCGTTGTCTGTTTCGTACTGATGGAATACATCACCATTGATATGAACACACTTTCAGGGGGAGATGATGTTGCAAAGAGCCTGGGCGTCGATGTAAAAAGACTTAGAACCCTTGGACTGGTAGCATCCGCATTCGTCACATCCGCATGCATCTCCTTTACAGGCATTATTGGGTTCATTGGCCTTATGGCTCCACATATATGCAGGCTGTTCATTGGCAACGATCATAGGTATCTGCTTCCGGCCTCTGCACTCATGGGTGCGCTGATCCTTCTGATATCTGATACGGTCGCCAGAGTAATCTTGAGACCTACCGAGATGCCCGTTGGAATAATAATGTACCTTATTGGTGGCGTCTTCTTCATTTGGCTTGTCACCAGAGAGAGCGGGAGATATTTCACATGAGATTGTCTGTTGAAAATGTTTATCAGAAATATGGCGACTTCGATGTTTTGAACGACATCAGTTTTTCTTCGGGGTCGGGTGAAGTCGTTGCATTGCTCGGTCCCAATGGTTCTGGGAAATCCACCTTAATAAAGACAATATGCCAGCTCTTGCCCCCATCCTCTGGACAGGTCACGGTGAATGGAGAGTCTCTATCCGACATCGATCCTACCGAGAGGGCGAAGTTAATCGGTTACGTCCCCCAATCCTTCAATTACGCATCCTTCACAACGGTTCTCGACACGGTACTTATCGGAAGGCGCCCCTATGTTCAATGGTCATATTCTGATGAAGATCTTGATATGGCAAGCAAGGCGTTGGAGACAATGAATATCATTAACTTGAGAGATAAATTCATAAATGAATTATCTGGGGGGCAGCGCCAAAGAGTATTCATTGCACGCGCCTTGACTCAGGATCCACATTTCTATCTCTTAGATGAACCGACCAGTTCCCTAGATCTGAGGCATCAGCTGAGGACCATGAAGATCATGCGGAAACTGGTACGGAGTGAGGGCTGCGGAATGATCATCGCCACACATGACCTAAACCTGGTGCTCAGGTATGCGGACAGGGTAGTGGTGCTGAAAGATAACCGCGTATATGCATTCGGAAGGCCTGAGGATGTACTCACTCCAACGACTGTCCACGAGGTATATGGTGTGGAATCCAGCATCGTCAAGAGTGAGCAGGGTTTGTTCATCTTACCATATGATTCGTCTGACGAGCCGTTCGATGCGTGATGCGCCCATGCAGGGAAAACACCACTCCCTGAAAATGCGTACATCGAGTATTCAAACAGTACACAATGGCGAAGCCTCCTGTGTATGCGCGCTCCCTTCATAACCTCCGTCTATGGCGTTTGTTAATACCGCGTTGGGTGAGGGGGCGTTATCAATCCCTCAGCAATTTTACCTAATCAATTCGAATCGCACCACTGGACTTCACCATTCCACTGCCCATTCTTCGATAAGACAATGAAGAGCCGGATGGGGCAATGAGAATGAGTGGGTATTTTGGAGTTCCTGTATTTGATAGATACAACATTTACACGCCCTCTTGGGGGCGCTGGTCAATTCAACCGAGTGATGAAAATCACTGGCAATTTCTAAGCTAATTTTATATAAGTACCTCCGGATATACTATAAGTTGGATGTATCATCCAACTATGTAACAACATTGGAGATATGCTCCAATTGGAGGTGCAAATATGGTGAATATTAAGGCAGTCGCAATTTTGATAGTTGCAGTCCTGATCGGCTCCGCCGCAGGCTATGCCATGCTATCGAATGGTGAAGATAATGGCATACCTGGTGGTAAAGATAACGACCTGCCCAATGGTGAAGGTGACAAGGATGGATATCCCAGTTCGGTGACGATAACACAGAACGATGGAAAGAAGGTCGAGGTTCCTACGCCTGTGGAGAGAATTTGCCTTGTAAATGGCAATGCTGCGGAGTTCATGCAGGTCCTGGGCGTCACGGATAGGGTCGTTGGAGTCAGTGATTCGATCAAAGGGAACCCGGAGTATGGTTACATCTACAAAGATGTGGAAACCATAGGTAAATTCAGCGCACCCAGTGGAGAGAAGATACTAGAACTAGATTCTACCGTGGTCATTGGTCAATGCACCAGCATGCCGATAAAGGATCCCGCTGCCCTGGAAGCTCTTGGGATCACCGTAATTCTCCTTGATTGCTATGGCATCAATCAGCAGTCGGATGACCTTAAGCAGCTCGCAAGTCTATTTGGCACGGAAGCAATAGATAGGGCAGAGAAATACATCGAGATCTATGATCGCACCATAGGTTCCGTCACTGATGCTGCTTTCGCTGAGGATATAACCTGTTATATGGAGCTAAGCAATGGGAAGGCATACACATCAAAGGCAGAGATGAACGACCTGATCGAGCTCGCTGGCGGTTACAATATTGTGACCGAGCTACTCCAGAACCCTACCTCATCAACACAGTTGCTAAGCAATGAGGCGCTCATAACATATGATGATGGAAAAGGTCCGAATTTCATATTCATTCGTGATAAGAACATCAAGGATGAAACATCGGCCGAAGAGCTGTATCAGACACTAATGTGTAGGGATGGCTGGAGCGAGTTGGAAGCGACGAAAAATGATAACATTTACATCGTCACGCAGTCGGGAATCCTCTCCGGGCCTCGAATTTACATAGGGCTCGTGTATCTGGCCGAATTATTCCACCCGGGAGAGCTGAATATGTCCGCGGCAGACCTGCTTAAGGAGTACAACGAGACGTTCGGATTCGAGATATCCTCTACAATGGGATATCACCACGTGTCGAGCTAAAGGTCTACCAAAAACTTTACGGGGAGGTTTCCCCGCGCTTCTTTTTATTTCCCCTCGTGGCGTTCTTGCATATCTTCTCTCGTTGGAATATTCCGTGGACACGAGATTCCACCCATTCTGAACACTGCTAGCGCGCTCCCGGAAGGTGAATAATAATAAGTCATCCTGAATCCTATTGGGGCGCCATCATGTTATACGATAATATAATCGAGGCCATCGGACACACGCCCATGGTGAGGCTGAACAAGGTGGTCGACCGAGAGCACGCCCAAGTCTACGCAAAAATAGAATCTTTCAATCCCATGCATTCGGTCAAGGACCGTGTAGCCCGGTGGATGATCGAGGATGCTGAGCGCACCGGCGCCCTAACACACGATATGTATGTTGTAGAACCGACCTCAGGCAACACGGGCATTGGTTTAGCCATGGTGTGTGCGGCCAAGGGATACAGGCTGGTCATAACAATGCCCGAGACCATGAGCATAGAAAGACGCCGTCTTATCCAGGCCTTTGGGGCCGATATCATACTTACGCCTGGTCAGGAGGGTATGAAGGGAGCCATCACCAGGGCTGAAGAGCTGGTACGTTCTGACCCCGCCGCCTTTATGCCTCAGCAATTCGAGAATCCTGCCAATCCTCAGGCACACTATGAGACCACTGCCCGTGAGATCCTGGCCGATCTGCCCGACCTGGATGCTTTTATCTCGGCCGTCGGATCGGGAGGAACCCTCTCTGGCGTGGGGAGGGCCCTGCGGGACAGTCACTGCGATGCCGAGCTGGTTGCGGTTGAACCGTCAGCTTCTCCCGTGCTCTCTGGAGGAAAGCCAGGACCGCATGGTATCCAGGGCATTGGTGCTGGTTTCGTGCCGAAGATCTGTGATATGTCACTGATAGATCGCGTGATCCAGGTGGATGATGAGGAAGCATTTCACCATGCCCGCGAGCTGGCCCGTAAGGAAGGTATCCTGTGCGGCATATCTTCCGGAGCGGCGTTGTGCGGCGCGCTGAAGGTTGCCAGTGATCTTGGTCCAGAGAATAAAGTGGAGGTACTCCTGGCCGACAGCGGGGAAAGGTACCTGAGCACCGACCTATTCAGCAGCGAATAGGCTGCCTTCACCCCTTGCTGGACGCGGACACTCGTTCAGTTGGAGCGCTAGCGGTCCTCCAGGGGCCAGGAGCATATAGCATGTCAAATGGATCATTGAGTGGAATCTTGCCCGATTAACACCACGTTGGGAAGAAACCTAGTTATGCGTAATATCAGTTACAGTATACGGTATGAGCTGGAGAGATGACGTCCTCACCGTCCTGGAGCGTGATCCTGCACCCAAGTCCTTTTCTGAAGCCCTCATGTTTAGCCAAGGGCTTCACGCAGTCCTCCTCCATCGGATTTCTCACCGTCTTTACCTGCGGGGACAGTACAAGATCGCCCGCATGATCAACTATTGGGCCCGCGTGCTCACCGGGGCGGACATACATCCCGGCGCCAAGCTGGGTGAAGGCGTGTTCATCGACCACGCAACTGGCGTGGTCATCGGCGAGACCGCCGTTGTTGGCAAGAACGTCAATATATTCCAAGGCGTCACACTGGGGGGCGTATCGACGGCGAAGGAGAAACGGCATCCCACCATCAGGGATAATGTGACCATCGGTGCACATGCCACCGTGCTTGGGAATATAACCATAGGTGAGAACGTTAAAATTGGAGCAGGCTCAGTGGTGGTCAAGGACATCCCTCCCAACGTCACCGTCGTAGGCATTCCTGGAAAGGTCGTCGTCAAACGTGACAAGGAACGCGATCGTCTACGCGAGGTGCGCCGGGAGAGTCTTCCCGATCCCCTGCTTGAGGCCCTGACAGACATCTGCGCTTCTCTAGATTCCATGGAGAGGCGGATCACCTCATTGGAGGAACAGATGAAGAAACCATAACTAGGGCAGTTTACATTATCGCCTGAATAAGTTCTTATGAGGGATACAGTGACGCTTCGTATATTCAACACAATGAGTAAGAAGGAAGAGGAGTTCACGCCGCTAGATGGCCACAATGTCAAGATGTACGTCTGCGGCGTCACTGTGTATGATGACATACATATGGGCCATGCCCGATCTATTATAGTCTTCGACATGATCGCCAGGTACCTACGTTACCGCGGCTATAACGTGAAACACCTCACCAACTTCACCGACGTTGATGATAAGATAATCAACCGCGCCGCGGAAAGAGGCATGGATCCTCTGGACCTATCCAAGCTGTATATCGAACGCTACTTCGAGGACATCGATCGGTTAGGCGTGCGTCGTGCTGATGCATACCCCATGGCATCGGAGAATATCGATGCGATCATATCCATGGTCCAAAAGATAATCGACAATGGTTATGGATACCAGAGCGAGGACGGCAGCGTGTACTTCTCTGTGGAGAAGGTCAAGGATTACGGCCGCCTTACCGGTCAGAAATTGGAAGACATGCAGGCGGGGGCCAGGGTCGAGATCAACGAGATGAAGCGCAACCCATATGATTTCGCCCTATGGAAGGCCGCGAAGCCCGGCGAGATATCATGGGATTCCCCCTGGGGAAGAGGTCGGCCTGGATGGCATATCGAATGCTCGGCCATGTGCAATGAGTATCTGGGGGAAACGATCGATATTCATGGCGGCGGCAATGATCTCATATTTCCGCATCATGAAAATGAAATATTGCAGTCTGAAGCGGCCAACCGCAAACCGCTGGCCCGTTTCTGGATACACAATGGTATGCTGCAGGTCCAAAATGCCAAGATGGCCAAGTCTGCAGGCAATTTCTTCACGGTGAGAGATGTACTCAAGGTTCACACGCCTGAGGAGATTCGCTTTTTCGTATTATCTGCGCACTATCGCGGACCACAGGTATACTCGCCCGATGCGCTGGAAGAAGCGGCAGCGAGCCTACGGAGGCTACACAATACATACTCTGAGCTCATGGCGAGAAGGGATACTGCCAGAGGAGATGAGGATGCTTTCGCGCCAGTGGCGGCTTTCAGGCAGGCATTCATGGATGCCATGGATCAAGACTTCAACTCCCGGGCAGCCATCTCCGCCCTGTTCGAATTGGTCAGGGAGGTCAACAAGCTCCTGGCCGAGGACAAATTGAGCAAGGAGGGCGTGAGCAATGTTCTCGCCGCGCTAAATGAGATGGATGAGGTATTTGGCATTCTGCCTCCAGAAGCCCCAGTGACCAGAGACAACTCCAGCGAGATGATCGAGCTGCTGCTCGAGGTCCGCGATGAGCTTAGGAAGCGGAAGCAGTATGACCTCGCCGATATGGTACGCAATGGGCTCAACGACCTTGGGGTTGAGATCCAGGACACTGCGGAGGGTGCCAAATGGAAGCGGAACGCCTGACCGCGTGGAAGAAGGCTGTCCTGCTCACCGGGGGAGCGGTAAAGGTCTCGCCGGATTTCCGCTCGCCATTTCCCCTTTCTCGTTCCACCGCTGGCCCAGGCGCTGGTTCGGCCAGCATAGTTCTGGGGTTCGAAGGTACCAGGGTGAAGAAGGCCATATCTGCAGAGGAGGGAGACTTCGAACTGCTCCGTCGGGGCGATCGATACTCCATCCTGCATGAGGGCAAGGTCCTGGTCGAGGAGGTGGAGCTGCAACGTACGCTGCATCACTGTCCCGAGCAGGCTTTCTTCAACCTTGGCACCGCGTGCGTCTATTCTTGCGCGTTCTGCACCTCTCCTCACCTAGATGAGCGGATAACCAAGTCCCTGGATGCCGACAAGATCGTCCGTCTGATAATGGAGGCGGAGAAGAGGGGCGGCCTCAAGGCGGTGGCGCTGACATCGGCAGTGGTGTCGACACCCCAAGAGACAGTCGATCGAATGGTCGAGGTGGTGCGTCGGGTGAGAGAGGTACTGCCAACAATCCCCATAGGCGTGGAGCCATACGTGGATCGGAAGGAACAGATCGACAGGCTAAAGAAAATGGGCGCCGATGAGATCAAGCTGAACATCGAAACATTCGATCGAGATATATTCTCCAGGGTGTGCGAGGGACAGGACATTGATTGGGTCCTGGAAGCAATCTCCCATGCTGTGACGGTATTTGGACGGGGCCGGGTGACCTCCAATATAATAATTGGCATGGGGGAAAGCGACCAGAATGTTCTGGACGGCGTCAGGGAACTTGCCCGGCGTGGATGTATTGCCATCCTGCGACCGCTCCGACTGAACGAACTCAACCGCGAAGCCATGGAGAGGGCACTGGGAAAGCTATCCCCCCTGAGTCCAGAAAGGCTCATCCTTCTTGCCGAAGAACACAAGAGAATATTGCAGGAGTATGGCCTGGATGCTCGCACGGTGCGAACGATGTGTCATGAGTGCAAGTGTTGTGACATCGTACCCTTCCATGACATCTGAATAATATTTTAGGAAGGCCAAAATCATTTTATAAGAAAACCATATCTCTGGGTTGTGAAGCTCAGCGAGAATGCCGAGGATTACCTCGCCTGCATCTATGACCTGTCACGTAATGGCGACCTGGTGAAGACTACCGAGATATCCAACAAGCTTGGACTATCTCCAGCCAGCGTGACCGAGATGACCCAGAGGCTTGCCTCGGATGGTTATCTGAACTATGAACGATACAAAGGGGTATCGCTGACTCCCTCAGGTAGAAAAGTGGCGGAGAGGGTGAAACGCCGCCACCGCCTATTGGAGCGTTTTCTGGTGGATATTCTTGGTCTTCCCCTGGAGGACAGTCATGATGAGGCCATGAAGCTTGAGCACACGTTCTCCGATGAGTCGGTAGAGCGACTCTCCCAGATGATGAATAATCCCACCTTGTGCCCTGATGGCGACCCCATCCCTGCTCCCGAAGGCCCTCCAAAGGTCCCCGAGGATTCGATCCCCCTGATCGATCTGCAGGAGGGGGCCGAAGCATCGATCACCCACCTTATCTGCAACGACTCGGAGATGATCCGCCGGCTCATCAGTATGGGCTTCGTGCCTGGCAGAAAGGTTGTAGTGGAGGAAAAGGTGCCATTGGGCGGGCCTCTTCTGGTCAGGCTTGAAGATATGCGCGTTGCCATCGGCCGGGACTATGCCTCACTTATCAAGGTTCAGTGATAGGGCATGAAGATCGTCCTTGTCGGCAACCCTAACGTGGGTAAATCGGTCCTATTTACCCGTATAACTGGAATCGGCGTGATCTCCGCCAACTATCCTGGCACCACCATGTCCTTTGAGGAGGGAAAGGTGACCTATGCGGGGAAAACGATCACTGTTTATGATCTGCCCGGCATATATTCGCTGGGCGGGACAACCGAGGATGAAAGGGCGGCCACCGGGATACTGTTTGAGAAGAATCCCGATCATGTCATTGCCGTGGCCGATGCCACTCGACTGGAGCAAAGCCTCGTACTCATTCTCCAGCTCATAGAGTTGGGTTATAAGGTCACGGTGGCCCTGAACTTCATGGATCAGGCGCGTAAGCGTTTCTCTATCGATGTGGAACGGCTGGCCGATCTTCTCAAGGTTCCAATAATCCCGACCGTGGCCACGACTGGAGAGGGGATAGATGAGCTCATGAAGACGGTCCTCTCCAGCGAGGTGCAGCGTTCTCCCTATGTGACCAGATATGATAGCCATATAGAGGCTCGTCTGGAGGAAATGGCCCAGGGCCGCATATCCTCCGTCAAGGGATTCCCCATTCGAGGGGCCCTTATCAAGCTCCTGGAGGGTAACGAGCTTTTCGCTGAACAGTTCTCTACAGGTGTCCAGGAGGATTTCGAGAAGTTTCGAGAGGTGTTCCGGGACTGCCACGGCGAAGACCTGGAGGTGCACATATCCCGTGA
>JAAYQQ010000030.1 GCA_012519255.1 Methanobacteriota archaeon
AGGCGCCAAGGGTAAGCTCATGGCAACAAGATTCGCCCGTGAGAATAGCATACCCTTCCTGGGAGTTTATCTAGGCTTCCAGATCGCTACCATCGAGATTGCAAGGAACCTCCTGGGCATGGCCGATGCCAATAGTACCGAACTTGATCCAGAATGCCCGAGCCCGGTAATCGATATACTTCCCGAGCAAAAATCTGTAAAAGATATGGGTGCGTCGATGCGGCTAGGCTCTCAGAAAGTGATCGTACAGGAAGGATCTGTGGCAGCCCAGCTATATGGCGCCACCGAGATCATGGAGCGTCATCGCCACCGCTATGAGGTGAATCCAGAATACATTCCCGCGCTTGAAGGGGCGGGATGGAAGTTCACCGGCCGGTCTGAGGATGGGATTAAGATGGAAATTGGAGAGATGGATGGACACCCATTTTTCGTAGCATCCCAATTCCACCCGGAGTTCAAATCTCGTCCTCGCAAACCATCTCCTCTACACCTGGGCCTGGTCCGGGCGGCCATCGCCTACAAGAAAGAGAAGGTGGAGAGGCACGAGCGCCTCTGATAAACCCCTTTCCCCCTTTTGGGCGCAGCCGCACTCCCCCATGTTGGAATTAACGATAGGGATCCACTCCTTATTGAATGCCATATGTCAGATGGTAAGCTCGACCTTTCTCGTCAGATAATAGTTAGGCCGATTGAAAAGGTGAAGGGCGCCGATGTGTCATTCTCTAAATACTCTTTGGTTCATTGAGTCTTATTATAATATTATATTATGATTTGACAGATTATATATATTTATATCGGCATTCATTTTCCTAGCTCTTGGTCTGTATTATTCATCTCAGACTTCAGGGCGAATGTAACAGGAGGAGAATTCGTGGCTAGTGAAATGACACCAACACGTAGAGCACTTGCTGCAGTTTTGGGCGGCAGGTTGGACTATGTCCCCCCTGCTAATCCCCTTGCACAAACTACGGCGGAACTAATGAACTTCGCGAACGCAAAATGGCCCGATGCTCATCATGATGCGAAGATGATGGCCGACCTGGCCGCCGCACCGTTCGAGGTGTGTGGGATCGAGGCGGCGAGGCCACAGTTTGACATATCTCTCGAGGCCGAGGTTCTTGGCTGCAAGTTGGATTGGAACAAGCCAGATCGTCCACCAGTGACCGGACCTGCCTACACTGACCCGAAAGACATCTCATGGCCTGACAACTTGGAAGAATCAGGGAGGATACCGCATGTCTTGGGGGCGATAGAGATATTGCGCAAGAGATACGACGGAGGCCTCCCCATCATCCCCGTCCTGACAGCTCCATTCACCGTGGCTGGCCACATTGCCGGGGTAGAGAACTTGGTGATGATGACCGTGACTGACCCCGACAAGGCACATGCCTTCATTAGCGCAGCTACGGACTTCTGTATCGAGTATGGAAGATTACAGGCGGGCTACGGGGCTCATATCTTATTTCCGGCCGATCCCTCCTCGTCTGGTGACTTAATCTCTGGTGAGACATACAAGGAGTTCGTTCTCCCATATCATAAAAAGTTGGCCGCTAGCATAAGTTGCCCTCTGATAATGCATATCTGTGGTGACACTAGTGCCCTTCTCCCATATATCAGGGAGAGCAATATTGACTGCTTCTCCTTTGACAACGTGCCGGCGTGGTACGTCCGCAAGATATTGGGCAACAAGATGTCGATACTGGGCAGCCTGGATGTAATAGAGTTAATGCCAAATGGAACTCCTCAGCAAGTCTATGCCCGAACCGTGGAATGCATCCAGCAAGGAGTGGATTTGGTGGGCACATCTTGCGATGTATCTTATGGCACCTCTTTGGAAAATCTGAAGGCATATGTCCAGGCCTGCAGGGAAACGCCCATTCCCGATTATGATAATATCGAGGACATGGTCCGAGAGATCGGAGCAGGCAAGGCCAGGCGCATGAAGGCAGAGATTCTGGGAGGTGATCTGTGATGGCGATGCACTTGGCAATATTGGCGGAAGAAATACTTGAGATGAAAGCAAAAGACCCCGCACGATATAACCGACTCATCCAAGAAGGCATGCTGGCCGAGCTTGGCTTTGCTTTATCCACTAAGTCAGCAGAACAGCTATCCGTTGATGAGATCAAGGCAAAGTACTGCCCCAAGGACGCAGCTTATGCTACCATCTCTGATGCAGTGATCGCCGGCAATAGGACTAGGGTGGTTGAGCTTGTAAGAGCTGCTCTCCAGCAGGGAAAGGATCCAACCGAGTTGGTCACCCATGCCCTCATGCCAGGAATCCAGACGCTCTGTGAGCTCTACGACCTTGGAAATGCATTCGTGCCTGAAATCCTGATGTCCAACAACGCCATGCTGGGCGGCATAAAACTATGTCAAGAAAAGCTAGGCAAAATCCCTACAAAAGGGAAGTTGGCGGCATTCGTTGCCGAGGGCGATCTTCACGACATCGGGAAGAATATTGTCGTTGCTATTCTTAGGGCGAATGGATTTGAGGTGTTGGACCTTGGTCGAGACGTATCGGCGGCCACGGTGGCTGCTGCGGCTAAAGAGAACGGTCTGCAGATGATCAGCGGGTCCACTCTCATGAGCACGACTAAGGTGGGACTGAAGCATACGGCGGAGACTTTAGAAGAAGAAGGCCTCAAGGCACCTTTGGCCTGTGGAGGTGCCGCCGTCTCTAAGAACTTCGTAGAGACGTTCGACAACTCCATATATGGGAAGTCTCCCCTCGATGCGGTCAAGATCGCCACTGAGGTGTGTTCGGGCAAGAGCTGGAAGGACGTTAGAAAGAATCTCCACTAATCCTAAACCCCTTTCATTTTTTTAAACTACGACGGAGGAGTCATGCTCGCTCTAGGAATAGATGTCGGAGGAACTTACACTGATGGGGTGCTTTTCGATACGTCGTCAGGTGAGGTCTTAGGAAAAGCTAAGGTGCGGACGATTAAGGATAACCTGTCGGACACAATCCTACGATGCTTTTCCGCCCTCCGGGTGGCCGCCCCGGCCATGCTTTCTCGCTTCTGCATCTCCACCACTCTTGCCACTAATGCTATCGTTGAGGGGACGAGGAAGGATGTCTGCGCCATATGTATTGGATTTACTCCAACGAGGGCCATCGATTATGCTTGCGAGACCGCGATTATTAAAGGAAGGCACGACTCCACTGGGCAAGAGGTTCAACCAATAGATCTTATCGCGCTTAGGGATGCAGTGGCCAGATCAGACAGGGATTCATTCGCTATATCAGGTTATTTTGGAACGAGGAATCCTGGGCACGAGAACATGGCATCGCAGGAGGTCCTGAGGGAGCGCCCTTTGGCTACAGTAGTAAAGGGAAGTGACCTAGTCGGTATTCTGGGGGCGGAGGAACGTCTCTTCCTGGCCGCAAAGAATGCTGAGCTGGTACATCTCATGAAGGATTTCATCAGCTCCCTTGGGGCGATGACCAAGATTCCCGATGCAGTCACCTATGTCCTCAAGGGGGATGGGACACTAGTATCTACGGAGGAGGCCCTCCTCAAGCCGATATTCACAGTCCTGTCGGGTCCAGCTGCCAGTGCCATGGGCGGTATAGCATTGGCCCAGGTCCAGGATGCCCTTGTGATTGACATCGGCGGGACGACGACGGATATCGCTTTGCTCGATGGAGGAAGGGTACGAACGTCTGAAGAAGGGGCAGTGGTGGGAGGTGCCCGACTCCGCACAGGTTCTGTAGATATGACAACTGTTGCCCTAGGAGGCGACACTGAGATATGTTGTAGTAACGGTCGACCAGTTCTCGGAGAGAGAGCGGTGGGCCCCCTGTGCCTGGCACCTGACGCAGGCAGGATCATGCGCGACCGTTCATTCTTATTTCCCCAGAGCGGAAATGCTTTTGCTATCACCCCCACCGACTTCTTTCTTGCCAGTGGCCAGTGCGACTTCGGCGAACGGTCCGTGGAGATAAAGGCACTAGATGCGTTAGCTGAGGAGTGCCACATGCCCACTCCGAGATTATATGGAATCATCGAAGAGACCATCCGTAGCCGGCTTCTTCGTGCTATCGTGTCAGCGCTACTTGGAAAGACCATATATGAAGAGGGCGAGGGCGACGCCTTGCTAAAAGGCAACGGGCTATTACGTCCAGTACTCAGGATAGGGAGGCCGATTGTAGGCGTAGGGGCACCAGTCCATCACTTCCTCGACCTCATAGTCGACTGGGTGGATTGTGAGATTATCATCCCTCCACACTATGAGATTGGCAACGCCGTGGGCACGGTGTGCACGGAGGTCTATGGTAAGAAGGAGATAATAGTCAGGGGCGAGCCGCGATTCTGGGATAATGAGGAGGTGATATCATATCACGTGACTATCGGGGAAGGCCAGCGTATATTCTCCAACAAGGAGAAGGCCATCGAGTTCGCGATAGATGCGGGGAAGGCTGCTTTGGATGGCTATATGATGCGTAGCAGGGTCAAGCGGTACGACATACTAGTGGAGCGGAAAGACATAGTGTATGTCGAAAATGGGATGCCTGAATATGTGGAGACCATAATCACGGTCTCGGCTGGAGGAGTGTAATGCAAGCAATATCGCTGGACTTGGGGACAAGCGGGATACGCGGACAGCTTCTGGACCTGCAGACCAGGAGAGTCATGAGGACTTGTGTGACTTCTCGAAATCCTCTCCCTGGAGCCAACATTATGGATCATCTAAGCTTTGCCATCGAAGAGGGCGCCGACCTTGCTCATACTATTCTGGTCCGTTCCATCAATCAAATCATCCATATCCTTGCCCCGGATGATTTGGAACGCATTGCTGTATGTGGAAATCCTATACAACTCTCCCTGTTCGAAGGAATCGAGATTAGGGACTTGGCATATGCGGGAAAGAACCTCCTGATCTCTCAGGAAATAAGTCCCCCGGACCGCCGAGGGCACATCGTCTCCAGTGATGAGATCGGTCTCAAAGTAGATGCCGAAGTATTGATCCCTCCGGCTGTGCGGCACGAGATTGGCGCCGATGCCCTGGCCATGATGATAAAGTCGGGATTTCTGGACCATGATATGAGCATAGTCACAGACTATGGCACAAATGCCGAGATGGCCCTGAAGGTTGGTGACGATATCTACACGGGCTCTGCATCGGCTGGCCCAGCCATCGAGGGACAACAGATTAGAGATGGAGTCCTCGCTTCCCCTGGAGCCATTAGCGATATCGTCCGGCTCCCTGAGGGATGGCAAGGCATGGTGCTGAACGATCGCCTGGAACCGCAGGCAGGAGCATTATTCAGCCTGAGGGCCAACACGCTGAAGCTGCGGGGGGTACGCGCAAAAGGAATCACCGGAACTGGAGTTATAGCGCTGGTATATGCGGGCCTGAAGGAAGGGCGCATCGTTCTGCCGAACATTGTCGGTAACGAGATAGCATTGGATCGAGGGGTAAGATTCACTGGTCAGGACCTATTGGAGGCGGGCAAGGCCATAGGCGCCATCAGGGCCGGGCATATGACTTTAATGGTCGAGGCGGGCATGGATCCACGAGATCTGGACACTGTATACATGGCCGGGGCTAGCGGTACTTATGTCGATGCCACAAAGGCTCGTGCCGTGTGCATGGTGCCTTCGACCGCGAAGAAGATAGTTCAAATAGGCAACACTTCTCTGGAGCTAGCCAAGGACCTCGCGTTCGAGCCCGACCTCGTCGATGAACTGAACGACCTCCGCGAGGATCTCATGGCGCATCACGTAATGTTCGCGACCTCCAAGATTTTCAGCAATATATATGTCCAGGAGCTGGCCTACTGGACTGAGGGGATGCCATGGGACACTTATCTTATGAACCTCGCTGCCTGGGGCATCGATGTGTCATCGACTCTCCATGAGCATATGCCGATGATTGAGAGGCGAAAGCGTACAGACATTTGGGAGGTAGGGGAATCATTTGAGTTCATCGAACCGGGGGTGTTCCTGAGTGGAGCATGGGAATGTGATCGATGTCTTCGCTGCGTCCATGACTGTCCGGAAAAGGCGTTGATGATGCGAGAGGAGCGATTCATCGTCGATGCTGGAAAATGCCTGGGGACTGCTTGCCGGAGATGCGAGGAGGTGTGTCCACAGCACCTCTTTTCGTATGCAAAGCTCTATTGAGCGGTACCCATGTGCGTAATTGGCCGCTACTTTTACAGAGAATTAATGCCCCATCGTTTAATGGATCATCCGGCGGCGACTCTATCATCCCATATCCTTCATTAGATGAGCGCCAGCTCATAGCTAGGTTTATATCAACGGAGTAGCTTGAGATTAAAGATTCTATGCCCGATGACGATTACTTATCCTTACTGGGGAGGGCCAAGGAGAAGCTCCCTGAGACCATCGAGAAACACGAAAGATTCACCGTTCCTGAAGCAGATGTCTTCCAGGAGGGGAAGACCACTGTGGTAAGGAATTTCGGCGCCATCGTCGATGCCCTGCGCAGAGATCCAGATCACCTGCTACATTATCTTTTGCGGGAGCTGGGAACTCCTGGCCAGGTGGAGGGGCAGAGATTGGTCCTCAAATCCAAGTTCTCCCCCGCGCAATTAAATGAACGCATTGTCAACTATACCGATACCTTTGTGCTGTGCTCGGAATGTGGCCGGCCAGACACCCACATCAACAAGGAGGGTCGCATTCAGGTGTTAGAGTGCGAGGCATGTGGCGCGCATCGTCCAGTAAGGGTTCGCCGTGCTGCCCGGGTGGAAGAGAAGGCAGCACTTAGAGAGGGAGAGGCATACGATGTTATTATCGAGGACATGGGTCGCAAAGGTGATGGCATGGCCCGTGTAGACAGGTACATCATTTATGTCCCCGGCGTATCCAAGGGCGCGCAGGTCAAGGTCAGGATTCAGAAGATCTCAGGCAACGTGGCTTTCGCCGTCCTGGAAAACTCCTAATCTTTTATCGGACCATATGGTCCGCCCCCATCGCCTATTTTTAATCGTCCCATCCGCATTTTCTCAAATCAATAGGCATCCATGGTGTCACGTCATGAGGCCGTGGAGGCGTTTTTGAGTGCCAGGGCTCTTCGTTGTGCCAATGGCGCATTGGGCAGTCGATAGAACCAAAAATGTTACAATCGAGCTATGGTGGCGTTCCAATGACGGCGCCCTGGGCCCGAAGCCCATGCCCCTCCTGTGGAATGACATACACATGAATGACTCGCGCATAGCAGTCAGATCTGAAAGACAATGCTGCTAAACTCTTACCCTGGCACAAAGATCATAAGAGATTGCAGGAAAGAATGAAAACTCTTAATTAGACAAGCCCAATGCGAGGACGTGAAGGTCTTTGTCGAGACTTATGGCTGTACAATGAACCAGGGCGAGGGCAGGATGTTAATGGACGCGCTCTCATCTCTTGGTCATGAGGCGGCCGAAAATGCGGTCGAGGCCGATCTCATTGTTCTCAACACCTGTGTAGTTATCAAAACCACCGAGAACAGAATGATCAAGAGGATAAGGGAGATCTCGGGACAACGAAAACATCTGGTCGTCACAGGCTGCATGGCATCTGTTTTTCCGGACAAGATCGTAAAAAATGCTCCATACGCAAAGATAGTGCCCCCCAGTCAGTACGACACCTTCTCCGATCTCGTCACCTCAACCTTCGGCGCCGGCCCTCCATTGCCAATTACTCCCGACGGGGTGACCTCGATATTGCCCATCG
This sequence comes from Methanobacteriota archaeon, assembly GCA_012519255.1. Taxonomy (GTDB): domain Archaea; phylum Thermoplasmatota; class Thermoplasmata; order Methanomassiliicoccales; family Methanomassiliicoccaceae; genus DTU008. The sequence continues at coordinate 7,692 of JAAYQQ010000030.1, forward strand.
CCCAGGGATGTGTGGGGTCATGCACGTACTGCATAACTCGCAGGGCCCGGGGGCGATTGGCAAGCTATCCCGAGCAGGATATAATTGAAGATGCTAAGAAGGCCCTGGCGGGGGGAAGTAGGGAGCTCCTGGTATCCTCTCAAGACACTGCATGTTATGGATTCGACCAGGGAACCGACCTGGGACATCTTCTGCGCAGGCTGACTGCCCTCCCGGGCGATTTCCGGATAAGGGTGGGCATGATGAATCCAGACAACCTTTCCAAGATAGAGGATTCATTCATCCCGGCATGGCTGGATGGCAAGATCTATAAGTTCATTCATTTGCCCGTCCAGAGTGGCAGCGATCACATCCTGGCCGAGATGGGTCGTGGATATCGAGCTGCGGAAGTGGCCCGTCTTATCGGGCGGCTGAGAAAGGCCTGTCCAGAGATGACGCTCTCCACCGATGTAATCGCGGGCTTCCCTGGCGAGACTTCCGATGATCATCTGGAAACGGTAAAGCTTCTCAAGGAGATCAGACCAGATATCGTGAATGTCACACGTTTCTCCTCTCGCCCGGGCACTCCCGCCCATCGATCAAGGGAAAAGGTGCCGGGGCGGATTGCCAAGGATCGGTCCAGAGAACTCTCTGAATTAAGATTCGATATCGCCAGAGAGATCAACGAGCGCCTGGTTGGCTCCACCCTTGAGATATTGATCACTGAGGTGGGGAAGGGTGATAGCATGGTCGGAAGGACCTCCACTTACAAGCCTGTGGTCATAAAGAAGGCGTTGCCGCTTGGCAGCAAGGCCTCGGTAAAGATCACCTCATCCACTCCCACTCACCTCTTTGGGAAATGCATTGAGGAGTGATGTCGAGACTCGAGTCGAGCGGGGGGCCATCTGTGTCCACTCCACCGAGAGCCATGTTCTCATGCTCACGCCCAGGCCCGTGGGATGGCCCGTATGATGGATTCCTTGACCGAAAGCTCCACCGGCCCACATTCTGCAATCTCATAGATGTTGGCGGTGAGGCAGATCAGGCCGGGAGAAAGAACCCCTGATAAATATCTGAAAGGATGCTCTTACCCATGACTGCCCTATTGAGGTGCTGCAAGAGGCTCGTTAAAACGCCTCTCTCACCCTCCAATTATGGTTGTACGGGTCGTGAGATGGCGGGCCCTTGCGGCCCACCACGACGAGTTAGGGCGAGAAGAATTCTCATTTATGCCCTGAACCATCAGTAAAGTAGAATAACCCCTGTCAGTTTACCTATTCGAAAGCCCCGTAGTGTAGAGGTCAATCATGCCGGCCTTTGGAGCCGGCGACGCCAGTTCGAATCTGGCCGGGGCTACTCTCTTTTTTTACTTCTATTGCATTGATGTCGAAGTGCAATGGCACAATTACGAGCATGCACGATACTACCACTTCTCCCAGTGCACCAATCTCTCTATCTCGACTCTCGGGGGTTTACTACACGATCTCCGAGCCCTCCCGATGGCGATGATGGCAACCGGGCGTACGTGAGGGGGCAGAAGCAATATCTTCGCCACTCTTTTCTCATCCATGGCGCCAACCCAGCAAGAGCCGTATCCTTTACAGGTGACATACAAGAGCATATTCTCTATCGCTGCGGCGACATCCTGAAGGCAGTATAGTTCACGCCCTCTTGACCCATACATAATGATGCGATCCATGTTGGCGCAGCATACGATCAACACTGGAGCCTCTGAGAGAAAATGTTGATCATGCGCGGCCTTGGCGAGGTGGTACCGTATATCCGCATCTCTAACAATAATGAAATCCCTGGACTGTTGATTGCCTGCGGATGGAGCCAGGTTGGCTGCCCACAGCGCTCCCATCAGGATATCATCGGGCACATCCTCTTTCGTAAAGTCCCGCACGCTACATCGCTTCTCTAGGCACTCGATTAACTCCAAAGTTATTCCTCCCAATGAACAAATTAGGTCCCATAACACATAAGGTACTCCCTTCCTTGCAGGAGAGGCCCGGGGATACCTTTTTCTCTCGGAGCCCGTTTTCCTACATGTGGCGATAGAAGTTACTATCGAATTGGATTATGACAGCGAGGCCGAGGCTCTCGCTATTCTGGGAGCGATATCTCCCGACAATGCCCCATATGCCGAGGCCGAGCGGATAGGCACCATGCTCGTCATCAAGGCCGCTTCACGCACCCCTGCCCAGATGCTCCACACCATGGAAGATCTTCTGGCCTGCGTTAAGGTTGCCGAGGAGACGGTCCAGGAAGCTCAATGATTATTTCTTGATGCCCTCTCGAACCTTCACTGCCATTCCGGTCTGGAATGCAAGCATCTCATCTCGGGTGAGCATGGCTCGCCCAATGGCCACCAATTCATCGGATGAATTCACTACCAGCACTTCATCCATTGGCCTGAGGCCGGGATCGCATTCCTGCACGAACGTGCAGAATACATTCCTACCATCGCGATTGAATGGGACAGAATCATCTTTCACCATGACCCTGAGCCTGGGGGCGGGGAATCCCTTTCTCAGCCTCTCTGCTCCCGGGGGGCGAAGGGTGAAGAATCCATCATTGGCCCGCATGGACAGGATGTGCTCACCATCCACAATGACATTACGTATCTTACCGGTGTTGTTGGATTTCTTCAGCTCAACCTGTCCATCCAGGAGTATGGAGCCAGCTCCCTGGCCGAACTGATAATCTGACACGGCCTTCACCCTGGCAAGGTCCAGATCAAAGGAAGGCTCATCTGAACACACCATCATCAGGGTGTCCAGGGTCTGTTTACCGTCCCAACCCACCGCGACCGCATAGGGGTGCTCGTGAGACATGCGCTCCATCAGATCCTTCATGCCCTCAACCGCATCTCTATCTCCGCGCAGAGGCATGACCGATTGGGCGATGGGATACATCTCATCAAGCTCAATGGGCACTGGCCCCAGGATCGATTCCACAAAGAAATGGGAATCACATTCTGAGAGGATCTCCTGCATCTCCTGCTGTCGATGCCGCCAATAAGGTTTGGAAGTTTCATCGAAGACGATCATGGCCTCTGTCTTTGGATACTCGTATCGTTCGAAGAACCGTCGTTGATATCTCTTGATCGCTGGGCGGTTCAGCGTCTCTGGCCCGGTATAGAATACGGCCCTCTCCCGGCTCAACGGCTCGGTGAGCTCCAGGAACTCCTCGTAATCCCCCAATTTCCTGAGGGCGTCGAGGAGGGCGGGGTGGCCGCGACATCTCCTCTCCACTAGCTCCCATAGGTCTCCCTCAAGAATCGCACGCTTTATTCTCAGGATCTCCTCTTGAGAGACCCATAGGTTGTGCCGGGCGATGAGCTCCGCCCGCCTGGCGGGCGTCATCGCCACGATCTCCTCATATGTATGGCCGTGGCAGGCGGGACAGTGACATGAGATGTACTTCATGTCGGAGAGCGAGGCGGTACCTTCAGGGAACATGAATCGACCGTCCCGGGCGAACTTGGCATAGGACGCGGAGTCGAACATGTCACATCCCAGTAGCGCAGCCAGGGCGAATACCATGGGATGCCCTGCCCCGAAGAGATGGACTGGCCGGGCCGGGTTCAATCCCTTCTTTGAAGCCACGATAACGTCGACCAGTTCGGCAAAACGATACTGTTCCATCAGGGGCACCACGCCGCCGATGGGGTGGACATCCGCCTCGATGGCTGCAAGGGAGCGGGCACACCTCTCTCGGAGATCAGGGAATATGGAGCCCTGAACCACTCCTGCGAGGAGCATATCCCCCTTCAATTTGGCCGCGACCTCGGTGCGGGCAAGGGTCACGTCCACAGCATCAGAAGTGCGTTCCATGCTCCATTCTGGTTCTGTGAAGATATCCAAAACGGTCCCTATGTCGGAGCCAATATCCCTCTGAAAGGTAACGATGTCTTCATTCTTGACGTCGACCTCTCCATACATGTATGACTGAAAGGTCCCTGAATCGGTCATTATGACGCCAGGGTAGTCGAGCAACTCATGCAGGCCGCCGCTGAGGGCCTGCCCCCTGAGTTTCTCATCGTTGCGTATGATGTAGGAGTTGGTAATAATAGCCTTGAATCCAAAGACATCATATAGCTCCCTGGGTGACACAGTCAGTGTGCGAGGGTTAATAACTGGCAAGAGCGCAGGAGTCTCCAGGATGCCATGAGGTGTCTCTAGCTTGCATATCCGGGCCAGGCCGTCCCGTCGGAGGAGCTCAAACATGCTCATGGGAAGGTGAGGATATAGATATGAGCTTACCGCACGGGAATACCATACGGGCCTTACAAAAGCACTTCATTCCGGATTGCCCGGCCTGCCGCTTATATCGTGGTAGAATGGGTCGCCCCCCGTCATCTATTAATCCCTCTTTGAGAGTCCCAGGCATCAGCAGGGCATTATATGGATAACAAGATGGTTATTGTCGTAAGGGGAGACCTTAGGCTCTCCGCGGGAAAGATGGCTGCCCAGGTAGCTCATGCTGCCGTCAACTGCGCCTTCATTGCGAAGAAACGGACCCCTCGATGGTTCGAGAGCTGGTATTCGGAAGGCCAGCGCAAGGTCGTGGTGAAGGCGCCCAATCTCAAGGAGCTCTATATGATCAAGAGTCAGGCGGAGGGTCTGGGGCTGGCGACCTCAGTTATAATCGATGCGGGCATGACTGAGATACCTCCCCATACAGTGACCTGTCTGGGTGTTGGTCCGGGACCCAATGACATCATGGATAGGGTCACCGGAGAACTGAAGCTGGTCTGAGGATGAAGAAGCAGGTCCGAGTGCTGGGAATCGACGATTCACCTTTTACATTCCAGAGTAAAAGGGCGCTCCTAGTGGGCGTGGTAGCAAGATTGCCTACCTATATCGAAGGCATCATGCGCACAGAGTGTGATGTCGACGGCACCGACGCCAACGCCGCCATTGAGGACATGGTCATGCGTTCGCGCTATCGCGAACAGCTCAAGGTCATCATGCTCGATGGGGTGGCAGTGGGGGGTTTCAACGTGGTAGATATCGATCATCTGTATCGTACCACCGGGATTCCCTGCGCCACCGTGACCAGGGCGCTTCCAAACTACGATGATATAGAGGATGCCCTGCGTACACATTTCAAGGATTGGAAGGTCCGCCTAGATATTATAAAACAGCATCCCCTATATAAGCTTGGATCGGCCCGCCACCCCATCTATGCCACTGCTGTAGGGATAGGCATAGACGACCTTGAAATTATTCTGAAGGAGTGCACCGTGGTTGGGGCCCTGCCCGAGCCTCTACGTATTGCTCATCTGATCTCCAGCGCTATGGTCCGAGGAGAGTCGCACGGCCGGGCCTAGCTCTGGTATCCAACCCTCGCTTGATGATGCTGCTCACTTCTGCCCCGGATGCATCGGCGCATTCGATCATGATCTCCGTACTGCTCCAGAGTTGGGGGACAACGATGATCACGACCTTGTGTGTTTCGAGGGTTATGAGGGTGCGCCGCCCCCTACCTGTTATTTTGAACTCTTCCCCCCTCTCTTTCAGAATATTCTGGATCTCGTTTATCATCTCTGCAGGAGAGCGATGAAAGAAACGAATGTCCATATGCCCAAATCTTTCCCGCGTCCTTGAATTGTATACCATAACAATGATCAGTCCCAGGAGCAGAGAGGCTATGATGGCCAAGGTTGTTGGCTGTTGAGGCTCCAGATCTTTAGACGCAGATATCAGTGAGACGCTGATCACCGCGACGAGTGATATGTAGATAAGGCCGATAAGTCCGGAGACTATGCGTTGGGGCATGGTGTTCCTGGCCCAGCACTGGTAGTGCAGTTTCTGTGCCAGGGACGCCGGCACCAATGTGAAGATGGCCGTACCAACGGCCGCCAGGAAGGCGGTCTGGAATATTTCAGGGTAGATGATGTATGAGAACATCATCACGGCGAGCACGGTTGGTATAATCACGGCCAAGGCGTATTCTATGGCTTTTTGTGTGCCATCAAGTTGACGAAGTATCTCTCCCTTATCGCTAATTTTCCCATCCCAAGCCGGCATCGTAGTAAATCTCTAAGTTTTTTTCTACCCAGTTATTGAAAATGGCAATAGATATGGATGCCATGCATGTCCTTGATTTAAGATGAGCCCCCTCCCGGGCCCGTATGGGCGCATTCTCTGCAAAAACATGTTCGCCGAGCCAGCAGGTCTGTAGAGTGACCGAATGATTTTAATACCAACGGGTATTAGCAGATTGACTGAACAGGCTCTGAAAACCATTAATCATTAAATATGATAACCATAATACGGAGCCCGCTTCTGAGAAGAAGGTGAAACATTGGCTAGAGGTCTCAATACGGCTAGGAAGCTCAAGAAAGATCGTCAGAAGTCCCGATGGTCTGACAGTACCTATAAGAAGAGGGTAATGAAGCTACGAGAAAGGTCCGATCCACTAGAGGGTGCAGCCCAGGGTCGAGGCATCGTTCTGGAAAAGGTAGGTATAGAGGCGAAGCAGCCAAACTCCGCCATCAGAAAGTGTGTCAAAGTCCAACTCATCAAGAATGGTCGCCAGATAACCGCATTCGCAGTCGGCGATGGGGCCATTAATTTCATCGACGAGCACGATGAGGTCCTTGTGGAGGGCATTGGCGGACGTCTGGGACGTTCGTACGGTGATATTCCAGGTGTCCGTTACAAGGTCATCCAAGTGAACAATGTTTCTCTGAACATGCTTGTAAGAGGGCGTGTGGAGAAGCCAGTTAGGTGAATATCATGGATGGAGAGAACCAGATTCCAATCAACAGTGTTCTGCTCTTCGGCAAGTATGAGATGACCGATATTGGCATCAGGGATGGTGGCCTAGCCAAATACATAGACCTCACACCTATCTCTGTGCCCCACAGTGGGGGCAAACATGCTAATTGGGCATTCGCTAAGTCGAAGATGAGCATCGTAGAGAGGCTTGTCAATAGCCTCATGCGCACGGAAGTGTATACAGGTAAAAAGGCCAAGACAATAACAGTTGTCCATGACGCATTTGAGATAATTTCTCAGAAGACCGAGAAGAATCCTGTGCAGGTCTTGGTCGAGGCATTGGAGAACGCCGCTCCCCGTGAGGAGATCACGCGCTTACAGTTCGGCGGCATCTCTGTCCCAAAGGCCGTGGATATCTCCCCGGCCCGTAGGTTAGATATCGCCCTGCGCAACATCGCCCGTGGCACTGTTAACACCTCCTTCAAGAACAAGAAGTCGGCAGCGGAATGTCTCGCTGACGAACTGATCCTCGCATCTATGGCCGATATGAACTCGTTCTCTGTGGCCAGGAAAGAGGAATTGGAGCGTGTTGCCCAGTCAGCTCGCTAAACCCTTTTTCTATGTTTATTATTGGTGATATTTATGGGACGTAAGGAAGATAATATTGCGATGGCCGCTGCGCTCTCCAAGACGCCTGAGGCCATCCGCAACATTGGTACCGCGGCGCACATCGACCACGGTAAGACTACATTGAGTGACAACCTCATTGCCGGCGCGGGCATGATGTCTGAAGATCTTGCCGGTAAGCAGCTAATGCTCGATTTTGATGAACAGGAGCAGGCCCGCGGTATTACAATCAACGCTGCCAACGCCTCGATGGTGCACTCCTATAATGGGAAGCAATATCTGATTAATCTCATTGACACGCCTGGTCACGTGGACTTTGGCGGAGACGTCACCAGGGCCATGCGCGCTCTAGATGGCGTCATCATCCTTGTCTGTGCGGTGGAAGGCATCATGCCTCAGACCGAGACAGTTATCCGTCAGGCCTTGAAGGAGCGTGTTAGGCCTGTCCTATTCATCAATAAGGTGGATCGGCTCATCAATGAGCTCAAGGTAACTCCGGAAGAGATGCAGCAGCGCTTTGTTACCATTATCACCGAGGTTAACCGCCGCATTGCCAGCCAGTTACCCGAGCCGCTGTCCAAGGAATGGCAGGTGCGGCCAGAGGATGGTTCTGTGGCTTTCGGCTCTGCATTCAACAACTGGGCCGTCAACGTGCCATACATGAAGAAGTCTGGCATCGCCTTCAAGGACGTCTATGCGTATTGCAGAAATGACGATCAGAGGACGCTGGCCAAGAAATCCCCGGTTCATGAGGTCTTATTGAACATGGTGATTGAGCACGTCCCCAACCCTCTCGACGCTCAGAAGACTCGTATCCCCGTCATCTGGAAGGGCGACAAGGATAGCGAGATCGGCAAGTCCATGCTGGAATGCAATGCATCCGGCTCGGTGGCCATGATGGTCACCAAGATCATCGTCGATCCCCACGCTGGCGAGGTAGCCATAGGGCGTCTGTTCTCGGGCACGGTATCTCGAGGCATGGAGCTATGGGTAGCAGGCATGCCCAATGTGCAGCGGGCCCAGACGGTTTCCCTATCTGTCGGCGCTGACCGAATACCCGTTGAAAGAATGGAGGCGGGAAACATCGTTGCGGTGGCCGGTCTGAAGGACGCTGTTGCCGGCTCAACGATCTCCAGCGAAAAGGATATGGAGTCATTCGAGAAGATCACCCACTATACCGATCCTGTAGTCACCATGGCCATTGAGGCAAAGCACATGAAGGATCTGCCCAAGCTGGTCGAGGTGCTGCGCTCGGTTGGTAAGTCTGACCCCTCCATCCAGGTAGAGATCAACAACGAGACCGGGGAGCACCTCTTGTCAGGTATGGGCGAGTTACACCTTGAGATCACCATCTACCGGATCGTTAAGGAACATGGAATTGAGATCAAATCTTCCCCACCTATTGTGGTGTACCGGGAGAATATCAAGAACAAGGGCGGCCCGTTCGAAGGAAAATCGCCCAACAAGCACAATAGATTCTTTGTTGAAGTGGAGCGCCTGCCCCAGGCGATCATCGACGCCATTAAGACTGGCGAAATCCAGAGCGAGGGCAAGATCAAGGATGCCAAGGAATTGACCAACAAGCTGACCGAGCTTGGTATGGATCGTGAAGAGGCTCGTGGCGTGGTATCATTCCACGGCAACAACGTCTTCATCGACGCCACCAAGGGTATCCAGTATCTTAATGAGGTCATCGAGTTGTGCAAACAGGGCTTCGATGAAGCCATGAACCTTGGCCCTCTGGCTCAGGAAAAGGCCGCAGGCTTAAAGGTCCGCCTGGTAGATGCGAAGCTCCACGAGGATTCCATTCACCGCGGTCCAGCCCAAGTGATACCGGCTTTCCGTTCGGCAGTGTATGGTGCAATGTGCCTGGCAGGCAGGATTCTCCTTGAGCCCATGACTCGGATCTACATCAACTGTCCCGAGTCGGCCATGGGAGATGCTCTTCGTGAGCTACAGCAGAGGAGAGGCGTCATAGAGGACATCAGGCAGGAGGGTGAGACGACCCACATAGAGGCCCAGGCTCCTGTTGCCGAGATGTTCGGCTTCGCTTCCGCTATCCGTGGAGCGACCCAGGGACGTGCGCTATGGTCCACTGAGAACTCTGGATTCGTGCCCGTACCTCATGAGCTCCAGACTCAGGTCGTTGAACAGATCAGGACTCGAAAGGGCCTGAAGCCAGAACCATATGATGCGGCTTACTATTTGGGCTGAAGCAGTGAATAAGCGTTAAATATGGCAAATGGTATGAAGTGAAAACCTGGAACTAAACTATATATACACAGGAGGCAGAAAAAATGGCTGACAAACCACATATGAATCTAGTATTCATCGGTCACGTCGACCACGGCAAGTCTACTTCAGTAGGTAGAATGCTGGCCGACACCGGGAACGTTGAACAGTATCTTATCGACAAATACAAGAAGATGGCTGATGAGAAGGGAAAGTCTACCTTCGAGTTTGCATGGGTCATGGACTCTCTCAAGGAAGAGAGGGACAGGGGTGTGACCATTGATGTCGCTCACAAGCGCTTCAACACCGACAAGTACTACTTCACCGTCATTGACGCACCGGGACACCGTGACTTCGTCAAGAACATGATCACTGGTACCTCGCAGGCTGACGCTGCCGTTCTCGTCGTCTCAGCTATCGAGGGACCTCAGGCCCAGACCAGGGAACACATCTTCCTGGCCAGGACCCTTGGTGTAAAGCAGATTATCATCGGTATCAACAAGATGGATGCTACCAGGCCTGCCTGGTCTGAGGAGCAGTACAATAAGGTGAAGGCGGATGTTAGTAAGATCCTCAGGAGCGTAGGCTTCAAGGTCGACGAGATTCCCTTTATCCCGTACTCTGCATTCAAGGGCGACAATGCCACCAAGCAGTCTGCTAACATGCCATGGTACAAGGGGCCAACGATCTTGGAGGCTCTTAACAACCTGAAGGAGCCCACCAAGCTGACAAATCTGCCTCTCAGGCTGCCTATCCAGGACGTGTATACCATCACTGGTATCGGAACCGTCCCAGTGGGCCGTGTAGAGACAGGTGTCCTCAAGCCGGATACCAAGGTCATATTCGAACCCTCTCACGTTGTTGGTGAGGTAAAGAGCATCGAGATGCACCACGAGGTGCTTCCTCAGGCCCTCCCCGGAGACAACGTTGGATTCAACGTTCGTGGTGTCGCCAAGAACGAGATCAGGAGGGGCGATATTGCTGGTCCTGTAAATAGCCCGCCAAGCGTGGCCAAGACCTTTACCGCACAGATCATGGTCTTGAACCATCCTTCGGTCATCACCGTTGGGTACACTCCGGTGTTCCACATCCACACTGCTCAGATCGCATGTACGTTCATCGAGCTGCAGAAGAAGTTGGACCCGGCCACTGGTGCAGTGAAGGAGGAGAACCCCCAGTTCCTGAAGACTGGCGATGCCGCAATCGTCAAGATCCAGCCATCCAGGCCAATGGCCATCGAGAAGGCCAAGGAGTTCCCCCAGCTGGGACGCTTCGCTATCCGCGATATGGCTCAGACAGTCGCGGCTGGTGTATGTCTGGACATCGAGAAGCGGGAGTAAACCCCTTCCTTTCCCCAATTTTTTGAGGGTTCACTATGGCACAGAGAGCAAGAATATCCCTAAGCGGCACTGACCCCAAGAAGGTGGACGGTGTCTGCGGGCAGATCAAGTCCATTTCACAGAGGACCGGCGTAGCCATCCGCGGGCCGATCCCTCTCCAAACCAAGCGATTGATCGTCCCCGTTCGCAAGAGTCCCGATGGAGAGGGCTCCGAGACATGGGATCGCTGGGAGATGAGGATCCACAAGAGGCTCATTGATCTTGACGCCGACGAGCGTGCCCTCCGGCAGCTCATGAGGATTCAAGTCCCCGATGGCGTGAACATTGAGATCGTCCTACGGTCCTAACTCTTCAACTAGGAGCAAACACCTTCTTATATCATATTTTTCATATTTATTTTATAAATTATACAGATGTTCTTATTGAGGATTAGAGATTATTCTACCTTCATCTGACATCGCTATGCTTAATGACATCCATTGTTATGGGGGCCCCTTATGGGTTGGCTTACCGAACCTCTGATCGGCACCATCACTCCATTGGAGCTAATTACCTTCTTCTTGCTCCAGGTCGCGGCAGTAATAACGGCTCGTATCGTCAATATGTTAATCCGCAGGTATCTGGATGAGCCGGTTGGGAAGAGGCTATCCAAGAGTGTAGGCAGGGCCTCTCAATACACAATAATATTCACGGCGGCAGTGGTGGGTTTTAGCACAATCCTGAATCTGGATCTCTCGGCGATCATTCTCTCTCTGGGGGTAGCTGGTGTGGCTGTGGCCTTCGCATCTCAGCAGATACTCCAAAATGCCATCGCGGGGATCTTGATATCCATCATCCGCCCGATACAGCTGGAGGATTGGATAGAGGTGGGTCCGATACCTCTTACGGGAGTGTCACGGGTCAAGGACATCACTCTGATGAACACGGTGTTGCGGGAGGCCGATGGCCGCATAATCACGGTCCCCAACTCTCAGATAATCAATGGAAAGGTCATTAACTATACGCGGGCAGGCCTCACCGCCGTTAACATCCCCATGTGGATAGGAAACGTGGCTGATCTGGAGCGCATTACTCAGATAGTAAGGGAGGAGGCAGATCGCCATCCGCGCATCATGCCAAAGGTCTCCGAAGAGGAGAGGAATGCTGTTAGCAGGATGTTTGAGCGGCATTCTATCAGGAACCTGTTCGGTAACGAACACAATCTTTGCACTCTACAGCCACAAGTTAACCTCGCCGAGATCCAGGGCACCCGGGCGCGGGTAGTCATTAAGCTATGGGTCCGGGAGCCCAATCTGAGGGAAGAGATAGTCTCAAGTTTTCTTGCCGCAGTCAGCGCGCGCTTGACTCAGGAAAATATCGAGTTGCGGGATCCCTGAGCTCTGGCATTGGGAGGACAATCTCTCAGCCACTGCATCAGGATGCAGGATACTCATCACCGCGATGAACTTGAAGCGCGTTTCAACAAGGCAATCCTTATTTCCTCATGTTCAATGAGGGTGAACATGTCATCATGGCTATACACTCCGATCACAGACAGCATCACGCTGCTGGATCTTCTTATGTTCACAGCGTTGCTGGCGATTTCGCTGATATTGGCCAGAGTGACCAATGCGCTGATTCGCAAATATCTTGATGAAACAGTCGGCAGGCGCTCATCAAAGGGAGTAGCCAGAATACTTCAGTACGTCATCATAGGTACTGCCATAATCGCAGGTACAAGCGCCTTCCTGCACATGGACCTCACGGCATTATTCCTGTCACTAGGCGTGGTCAGCGTAGCCGTAGCATTTGCAACCCAGCAGATAATCCAGAACGCCATCGCCGGCGTTTTAATATCCATCAATAAGCCCATTCAGGTAGAAGATTGGGTGGAAGTGGGACAGAGCCCCACTACTGGAGTGTGCCGGGTCAAGGACATTCGACTTATGAGCACGGAACTTCGGGAAATTTCCGGCCGTATCTCCATAATTCCCAACTCCCAGATTATCAATGGCAAATTGATCAACTATTCAAGGTCAGGCTTCACCTCCCTCATATTGCCATTATGTGTCGAGCAGGCTGCCGATATCGAGCACATCAGGCGCATCGTGGAGGATGAGGCCGATCGCGACCCCTCGATCTTGCCCAAGATATCGGAGGTGGAGAAGGAACACCTGCCCCACCTCTTCGACCAATCGGCCATAAGGTCCCGCCTGGGATTGGAACATGATCTAGACAAGCTCAAACCGGTAGTAAATGTCGCCGACATCCAGGGCTCCAGGATCATGCTGGAGATCAAGGTGTGGATAAAGGAGGCTCACCGGCGGGATGAGATAAGATCTGCATTCCTTGAGACGCTCAGGAAGAGATTCATACAGGAAAACATCGAGCTGCGAGATCCCTGAACGTACATCCAAACAGCGCCGCCGGGCGGGCCCCCGCCCTGGTGACGCCCATCCAACCATGGCAGGGCCGCAATCGTTTTTGCCCCTTCACCAGGCGTCCCGCATGGCGACAAACATTTTTACTTAATTCCTCATGCTCAAAGGAAGACCATGAGGAGTGATCAGGTGAAGAAGGGGCTGGCCAAGGCGCCCAGCCGGAGCCTGCTTAGAGCAAGTGGTTTGACCGATGAGGACATGGATAAGCCATTCATTGGCATTGCCAATTCATTCAATGACATAGTCCCCGGACACATCCATCTGAATCGCCTGGTCGAGGAGGTCAGGCGGGGTATCGAGGAGGCCGGAGGCGTACCCCTTAGTTTTGGCGTTCCAGCCGTATGTGATGGCATTGCCATGGGCCACTCTGGAATGCGTTTCTCCCTCCCTTCCAGAGAATCCATCGCCGACTGCGTGGAGCTTATGGTCAACGCCCATGCCCTCGACGGCTGGGTCGGAGTTACCAATTGTGATAAGGTGACGCCAGGCATGCTCATGGCTGCAGGCAGGATCAATATCCCGGCCATAATGCTGACCGGGGGGCCGATGGAGGCAGGAATCATCGATGATGAGAAGAAGGACCTACAGAGCGTCTTTGAGGTATTGGGCGCCCACGCCGCAGGCAATGCCACTGCAGAAGAGGTCTTGCAGGTAGAGTGCGCAGCCTGCCCTGGCGAGGGATCATGCTCCGGTCTTTTCACGGCCAATACCATGGCATGCCTCACCGAGGCCATGGGTATGAGCCTGACGGGTTGCGCCACTTCCCTGGCCACCAGTGACCGAAAGTACGAGATCGCCCGGGCCACCGGCCGGCGCATTGTCGAGTTGGTTCGGGAAGGGTCAGCGCCCCGCTCCATCGTCACGCGAGATTCCTTCCTTAACGCCATCACGGTGGACATGGCCATTGGCGGCTCCACCAACACTGCCCTGCATATTCCCGCCGTTGCTTCAGAGTTCGGCGCGGATATCGATCTCGGCGTCTTCGACTCAATATCTCGTACGGTGCCGCATCTCACCTCGCTGCGCCCGGGCGGACCATATCACCTCGCTGACCTGGATCGGGCAGGGGGCGTTCCAGCCGTGCTCAAACGCCTGAGGGAAAAACTATCCAATGAGAATACCGTGACAGGCAAGCGCATATACGAGATCGCCGACGAAGCCATTGTGGCCGATCCCGAGGTCCTCAGATCAATGGAAAATCCGTTCCATCAGGAGGGGGGCATCGCCGTACTCTATGGCAACCTTGCCCCCGAGGGCGCAGTGGTGAAACAATCGGCCGTAAGCTCGAAGATGATGCGTTTCCTCGGGCGGGCCAGGGTCTTTGACTCTGAGGATGCGGCAATCAAGGCCATATCTGCCCAGAGCATTGTCAAGGGCGACGTGGTGGTCATACGCAATGAGGGGCCGAAGGGCGGGCCAGGCATGCCAGAGATGCTCTTCCCCACCAGCATGATCGCCGGAATGGGGCTATCGGACGATGTCGCGCTCATTACCGATGGTCGATTCTCCGGGGCGACCCGAGGGCCATGCATAGGGCACGTGTCCCCAGAGGCGTCTGCGGGAGGTCCCATCGCTGCAGTGAGGGAAGGGGACGAGATCCTCATTGACATCCCCGCCCGTAAGCTGGAGGTCCACATTTCAGATAAAGAAATGGAACAACGGCTTTCAGAGGTTCGGCCAATGGAGAAGAAGGTCAGCGGCATGCTCAGCAAGTATCGCAAGCTGGTGACCAGCGCTTCCAGAGGCGCGATCTGCCGGTAGGCCCCGTCGCCCTCTCTTCACGGGCGGCATAAACCCCTTACCTTATCGTGGCGCGGACCGCTTGAGAAGGCGATGGTTTAGAATGTATGAACTGGACTCCCCCGGGTGGGGGAACAACCTTTTTATCCGTGCCACCGTTACAGGTCTCCAAAGGGCCGATAGATCAGCTCGGAAGATCGCGTGATTTGCAATCACGAGGCCTCGGGTTCAAATCCCGATCGGTCCACTTTTACACTCATCCATTTTATCATAATCTCTTTCAATAATAGGTGTCGGTACATTGCGCACCAGCTGCCCCTCACGCCCGATTCTTCTTAATCGTTCCCGATCTGAAGGTATTGGCAGGGTAAAATTCACCATTCTTGCGGCCGATATGGGAAGCAAGTAGTGGCCTTACCCCTCCCTCGTTAAACGTGCTCCTGGGCCGGATGTCGGTGGCGAGCCACGGGTCGATCATGCCGGACCACCGGGCCGCGCCACCCCCAAACCGACCCGGTCACTTTGAAGCTGGCTAGAGGTCAGCGTACTTCATGACCCCACATGTCTTCGTTGGCGAAGTTCTCGAACACCTCGGAAATAACATTACTTCCGCCGCACTACCCACCGGCACTGATCATCTCCCCGGGTCATCGTTGCCTCCTGGATAAAGGTAAACTCGGGAGCTATTACCTTACTCATGCCGCGCGCGTAGCACTCCATCAGCTGGCAGATCTCCGGTGGGCATTTGGACAATGGGCAGGACATGAGCACCTTTGCCACGCGTTCTCCCCCGACCTCGATCACCTCTCCCTTCATGCCCATCTCCTCCTCGAACAGATTTATCATGGAGGCCAGATCAGTGGCGCCAGTGCCCTCAACATTCTTGCCCGCCCCGCTCTTCTCGGCGCTGTCCTTGCCC
>JAAYQQ010000031.1 GCA_012519255.1 Methanobacteriota archaeon
AGCCAATTCATTGATCACTTCGGAGAATGAACGTCTGGAGATGTATATGCCCGGGGAGCTTCTTACCTCGCCCTCTCCCAGCCTGAGGAGTGCGTTGCGGATAAGCGCGCCTGTCGACCGTTCGTCGGGATTGAGATATCGAATCTCGGTGCCGTTGATCCTCACCGTCACCGGCGGACGGGGCTCCCCCTGCAGAACCAGGAAGATCTCCACGTCTCGGCGGATGCCATGTGATAGGAAGAATGCAGAGTTGATGCACCTCAGCAGGATATCCAGGCGACCGGTGCTGCCGGCGAGATCATCCAGTTTAAAGTCGCCCGAGGTGATCGCCTTGTGACCGACGACAACAAAGCGTCTCATTTTATCTCGCCTGCTCCTTGAACGTCGATAGATCTTCAGAGGACATCTGTTTCATGAGCTGTTTACGCAGCTTGCGGTTGCCCATGAATCCCTTGACGGCCTTCTTGGACATGTTAAACTGTTTTATGAGCTCACGGACGTCTCTCGTCTCCACGCCAGCCCCGCGGGCGATGCGGTTTATGCGTGATGCCTTCACGATCTTCGGATCCTCCATTTCCTCATCGGTCATGGAATCCATGATTATCTTGAACTTCCGCAACCGCTCCTGTGATTCCTCAAGGTCCACCTTGTCCTGTAATCCACCTATGCCAGGAAGCATGGACATTATCTTCTTGAGCGGGCCCATGGAAGTGAGCATCTCCATCTGCTCATACATCTCGACGAGTGTAAAGCGGCCCGACATCATTTTTCTGACGGTCTCTTCCGCCTTCTCTTCTGAGATGCCTTCCTTCGCCGCCTCCAGCAGGGTCTGGAGATCGCCCATGCCCAGCAGCCTGGAGATGAATCTGGTGGGATCGAACGGCTCCAGGTCAATGAGATGCTCCCCTGTTCCAAGGAACACAATGGGTGCCTTTGTCTGCGCCACCGCGCTCAGGGCACCGCCGCCCTTTGCAGTACCATCCATCTTGGTAATGATGACCGAGGTCACGCCGACGGCGTCGTGGAAGGCCTTTGCCTGTGGACCGGCCTGCTGACCGACAGAGGCGTCAAGCACAAGGATGCGCTCGTTGGGCTTCGCCACGTCGGCGATGAGCTTCAACTCGTTGATAAGGTCATCCTCTAGAGCGTGACGACCAGATGTGTCAATGATGATCACATCCATGGTCTGGAATTGCCTCATGCCATCGGCCACTATCTTGGCGGCATCCTTCTCCCCTGGCTCTCCATAGATGGCAACGCCGACCTGCTCGGCCACCTGCTTCAACTGATCGTAAGCGGCAGGGCGGTACACGTCGGCGGCGATGAATCCGACCTTGAGACCTCTCTTGTGGAAGTATCGACCCAGCTTTCCCGTGGTCGTCGTCTTACCCTGACCGTATAGGCCAACCATCATGATGGTCTGCTTGGCCACAGGTAGGGGGCGGGGCTCACCCAGAATGCCGATGAGCTCGTCGTAGATGATCTTGATGATGTGTTCCTTTGGACTGGTGCCGGCAGGCGGTTCCTCGTTCAGCGCTCTTTGCTCTACATTCTTGGTAAGCTCGAGCACCAACTTGACGTTGACGTCCGCCTGCAATAACGCTCGCTGAATGTCCCTGGTGATGTCCTTTACCAGGGCCTCGTCGATATTGCTGGCCCCAGCTACCTTCTTAAGAACGTTACGGAGCGACTGCCCCAGACCTTCTAAAACCATCAGAACACCTGGGTAGCTGAGAGCACCAGAATGTTTTAAATGTTGCCCTGGCCCGGCCCTGTGAAAATCATCGGATGGGGCGAAGCAATCGAGAAATAACGGTCGGCGCGAGTCGACCACGTTCAATGACAGCCGAATGTCTTGCCGAAGGACAGTTGGCCTCAGGACGTTGAGGTCTCACGACGAATGATTCTGGACAGGAGAACAACAAGATAATACATGCGGGCGATCGGATGGCAAAGGGTGCCGGGCATCTCGGTCAGCTTCGGCAAAGCTTAATTGGCCCCCAGGCTCAATATTAATAACCCCTAGAGAACAGGAGGGCCTTCACATTGCTGGCCATCGACGTCAAGAATCTTTCGAAGCGGTTCAATGGCTTCCAGGCGCTTTCCGACGTTAGTTTCTCGGTC
>JAAYQQ010000032.1 GCA_012519255.1 Methanobacteriota archaeon
CGACGATAAGGGCTATGAGCATAGACTGACCAAGCATCAGAGACGCCACCCCCTGCCTGGATTAGAATGAGATAAGTTAACCATATATTGAGGAACTACCCCTAATATGGTCAGCTCATTATGTATCTTGCCTTTAAAGATTTCGGATTTATTTATTTTTCGACTATTTGCAGGCCAGGAGGGGGCGCCGCGAAAATATTTAACAGCCGAAGTAAGTTAAAATGCAGGGAGCAATGAAAGAAACTGCAAGGGATTGGAAAGATGATGAGGCCAACCTGAGGCGGCAACTTGCCATCCTAGCGGCAGGAGTGCAGATAGAGGATTATGGGAATGAATTCTACACCAGGATGAGCGAGCGTATCAGAGATAAGGAAGGCAAGATCATTCTGCAGAGCCTGGCCCAGGACGAAAAACAGCACCGGGCATGGCTGGAGAGACAGATTGATAGAATATTTCCAGGATGCCAGGCAGAGAATATAGAACCAGATCCTGCCTACAGTATCGACCCGTCTCGACTGTTCGCCCTCCCACAAGGGACTCTTTCTCCGCAGGACGAGATCAGCGGCGTAGAGATGGCCATAGAGGTGGAAAAGCGCTCCGCCCGCCTATATGATGACGTCGCAGGCATGACCAATGATCCCGAGCTCAGGGCAGTGATGCAACGCCTGGCCCGCTGGGAGAGAGGACATCAGAAGATTCTGGAAAATAATCTACATTATCTAAAAAGGGGGGGCAGTTGGTATGGTTATACTCCTATACTAGACGGCTAGAACTGAAGGTGCCTAGCAAGGTCACGTAATATACTGTCTTTCAATAGATACATATATGTGGACCCGTTCCATACAGTGGTTCCACCTTCTCTTAACAGGAGAAAGAACCGCTCCCACTCATTGAGGTATGCCGATGGTAAAAATGCCTGATATTAACAGGGAATTGCTTGCTTGCCTGCAGTGCGGCTACTGCGTAAGGGTGTGCCCATCTTATGAGCAGACCCCCTGGGAGTCCATCACCCCTCGTGGTAAGGTGTACTACCTAAATCAACTAGCAAAGCGTTCTCCCATGGATACCGTGCTTCGCCGCGGTGTCAAGATCGACGATGAATTCGTTGAAGCTGTGTTCAAGTGTACTGGCTGCGCCCAGTGCGAGACCGTATGTCATGTCAATATCGAATTTGCTGACTTTTGGGAAAAGGTAAGGGAATGGCTGGTAGACCAGGGTAAAGGACCCATGCCAGCCCACTCCAAGCTCTATCAGAGGATCAAGGCCTCCAAGAATCCCTACAACGAGCCAGTTGAGCAAAGGGGAGCCTGGTGGCCTGAGGAGATCCCACACACCGCTCATCCCGACGCCATCTTCTTCGCTGGATGTACAGGCTCCTACCGTATGCAGAATATTGCAAGGGCCGGAGCTCTCGTTCTCCACCGCGCAGGGGTCAAGCTAGATATCTTGGGCGGCGAAGAATGGTGCTGCACCTCTCCCGCTCTAAGGACTGGACAGACAGGGATCACTACCCAGTTCGCCCAGCACAATATCTATGAGACGGAGAAAAGGGGCGCCAGGGCAATGGTTATGACCTGTGCAGGATGCTACAAGACCACTTCTCATGATTACGGGGTCTACTTTAGCAACCCTTCCTTCCCGGTATATCATTTCACCCAGTATGTGAGGCAGCTGATCAAGGACAGGAAGCTTAAGTTCACCAAGGAGCTCAATGTCAAGGTTACCTACCACGACCCCTGTCACCTAGGCCGCCATGGCGGCGTATTCGAGGAGCCCCGTGAGATTCTCTCCAAGATCCCTGGCGTGGAGCTGGTGGAGATGCCGCGTAATCGCATGGGTTCAAGATGCTGCGGAGCCGGTGGCGGATACAAGAGCGCCTTCAACGAGCTCGCCGTCAACATCGCTGCAGAAAGGGTCAAGGAGGCCGTGGCCACCGGGGCCGATATCTTGGTGACTACCTGTCCCTTCTGTGTGCTGAACCTTGCCGCAGGGGCAAAGCAGATAGGCGCCGACATCCAGGTTAAGGATATCTCCGAGCTATTGCTCGAGGTTACCGAGCCCGTTGCCGAGCCTGTCGAGGCCAAGGCTAATCACAAGGCTGCCGAGGCCCCGGCTAGCAAGAAGGCCGAGGCTGCTGCCCAGAAGGCCTGAGAAAACCCCTTCCCATTTATCATTTTTATAGCCAGAAAACTTGAAGTAGCGTCAACGCCTCAGAAATTTCCTCCATGGTGTTCGAGCTGCTGGACCCCCGAATTCAGGGAGTCCTGAGAGATAGAGATATTCATGAGCCCACGGGAGCACAGCGCGAGGCCATTCCCAAGATAATGGAGGGTAGAAATCTCCTCCTAGTTGCCCATACCGGCATTGGTAAGACCGAGGCTGCCATGCTGCCCATATTCCATCGACTTCTAGAGACTCCTGGGAAGGGCATCAAATGTATCTACATCACTCCTCTCCGGGCACTCAACCGGGACATGCTCAAACGCCTCACCGAGTTCGGCGAGGCCCTAGATCTGAACGTTGCTGTTAGACACGGCGACACGTCGCAGTCAGAGCGGCAGGCCCAGTCAAAAAATCCTCCCCACGTCCTCATCACCACGCCCGAGACGCTGCAGGTCTTATTCACAGGTAAACGACTGAGGGAACATCTGACCCGGGTCAAATGGGTGGTCATCGATGAGATCCATGAGCTGGCGGGCAACGAGCGCGGTGCCCAGTTGGCAGTGGCGCTGGAGCGCCTTTCCGAGTTGGCAGGAGAGTTTCAGCGTGTCGGCCTGTCGGCCACTGTAGGTACCATCGATGAAGTTGCTCGTTTTCTCGTGGGCACCGAGCGCGATGTAGAGGTCGTTCATACTCAAGTGTCCAAGGACCTCGACGTGAGGGTGGAATCGCCACAGGTGACCGAACAGGACCGTGACCTTGCTGGACGGCTGCAGAGCGATGCTGATCTGATAGCAGGAATGAGAAGGTGCCTTCAGCTCATCGAGGAACATCGTTCCACGCTTCTCTTTGTCAACACTCGCGATACTGCCGAGGCCATAGGGGCCCGCTATAATTTATGGGATGAAGAGCTCAAGATAGGGGTCCATCACGGCTCGCTTTCCAAGGATATCCGGGTGGATATGGAGGAACAATTCAAAGCGGAGGAACTTAAGGGGCTTATCTGCACATCCTCACTTGAACTTGGGATCGACGTCGGTTCGGTCGACTTCGCCATCCAGTTCAATTCCCCTCGCCAGGTCTCCCGACTCATCCAGCGAATGGGACGAGCTGGCCACAGGGTGGGGGAAAGATCGGAGGGTGCCATCGTGGCATCCAACCCTGATGAGATCGCAGAAAGCATGGTCATCGCCCGCAAGGCCATGGACGGAGAGCTGGAGGAGCTGCGAGTGCGGGAAAACCCCCTGGCCGTGCTGGCCAATCAATTAGTGGCCATAACCATGGCCGGGGAGCTGGAAAAGGAGCGGGCGTATGAGATCATCCGGCGCTCCCACCCCTTCAGAAACCTCTCTCGAGAGGAGTTCTTCGGCGTGCTTGAGCAGCTTGTAGAGATCGGCCTGCTGTTCGACAATCAAGACAGTTTCCGCCGCACCGGGCGAGGCATGAGGTACTTCTACGATAACCTATCCATGATTCCGGATGAACGCACCTTCCTCATCCGGGAGATAGGCAGCCGGCGCATAGTCGGCTCCCTGGACGAGTCCTTTGTAGTCTCGTTCGCCGAGCCATATGCATCATTCATTACCCATGGCCGCACGTGGAGGATCGTAGAGGTCCGCGAGGATGAGCTTCTGGTTGAACAGGTCCGAGAGATCGGATCCATACCCTCGTGGGTAGGAGAAGATATTCCAGTACCATACGACGTCGCCCAGGAGGTGGGGCGGCTGCGCCGAACGGGGGATACTGCGCCATACTGCGCTGATGCCGGCTCCGTTGGTTCGCTGCATAAGTACCTGGAAGAACAAAACAAGGAGGGAGCCGTTCCCTCCGACACCACGGTTACTCTGGAAATGGGGAAGCGCCTCGCCATCCTCAACATGTGCTTCGGCACCAAGGTCAACGAGACCCTCTCCAAGATCATTTCTGTCCTGCTGTCTGCCCGACTGGGAGAATCCGTAGGCGTCCAGACCGACCCATATCGCATCATACTGGAGTTGCCTCGGGACGTCCCCTCCGCGGTCATAATCGACACGATACGCTCGATGAAGGCGGAGGGAGTGGAGAGTTTGATCCGACTGGTGCTCAAGACCTCCACCTACCTGCGCTGGCGGTTCGTATTCGTGGCAAAAAAGTTCGGAGTCATAGAGAAGGATGCCGACTATCGTTCAGTCAACTTCACTCGATTGGTCGAGGCGTTCGAGGACACTCCTCTGTTCGAGGAGGCGGTCAGGCGAGTAATGTGGGAGGATTTTGACATCGAGGGAGCGGCAAGGGCCGTGAAAAGCATAGAGACTGGCGAGGTGAGGATAGAGGTAACGCGTCTGTCACCTATTGGGAGAGCCGGGCTTCAACATTCCAGGGAGCTCATCATGCCCCAGCGAGCCGACCACAGCATCCTCATGGCTCTCAAACGCCGCCTGGAGGATGAGACATTACACATGTCTTGCCTGAACTGCCAGACACAGTGGAGATTGAAACCCAAGGATACTCCCGCGCGTGTCGTCTGTTCTAAATTCGGCGGCAGGATGATCGCTGCTCTGCCTGCTTACAACCGCGAGGCGATCGCCCTGCTCAGAAAGAAATCTC
>JAAYQQ010000033.1 GCA_012519255.1 Methanobacteriota archaeon
GCCAGACTCTGTCTATCGAAGGAAGTCTGCTCCTTGCTGACTGTGATATCGTCAATACCATCAGACAGGAAGAGATACTCAGAATATACCTCGTATCGAATATTCCATCCGTTGGTCACGTTGAGCAGCAAGACGTAATAGGTGGCATTATCAATCGTTCTCCACTCGCCCTTCCCCAGCGCCTTAAACTCCAGACCTCCAACCACTGGCACCTCTATTGGTCCCGTTTCCACTGGCACGGAGAGGGCTCTGCCTGTGGCGGCATCGAATACCTGGAATGTGAGGTTAAAGCTGCCAGTGCGATTGAAAGTGATCCAGAGATGATCGGTGCGGCTATCGGTCCCATTAGCCTTCCAGACAAAAGCATCACCACTAACGTGATTGCTACCGTGGACCTCGTTGAGCTTCCATGTTAGGGAGGTGTTGCTCTCCTCATGAATGGCTACAAGGCACTTGGGGCCGATCTCACCAGATTTCTCCGCGAAAACCTTGACTACTGCCCTACCCTTCCATCCACGGTCTCCAGTTGTGTCCAGTACGAAGCCGTATGATTCATCCCATTGATACTCCGCTCCCTCCACGCCCTGACCTGGGAAGTCAAGTGATATTGAGAATTTCGCTTCGTCTGGCCCTATAGTTTCTGGGTGGCTAACTGGTACTATTGTATCAGTCTCATCCTCCTCATCAACCTCTTCTGGAGTATTGCCGACATCATCATTCCCATCATCGGCCGGGAGACTAGAATCCTCTCCAAGGGATATTATCCACACTCCCGCACCGACCATTGCTATAGCTAGAGCTACAGCTATCAGCCTAGTCACAAGCCTCATCAATCAACCCCCCATTCTAAGATGGCAATTGGTTGTTTGGGAGGTTCTCATATAAAAATTTCATTAATCATGATGGGCAAATATTGAGCACATCTGATGCCAGGGGGGTCCGGTTAGATCTTACCTGGTCCTCGCCCCTGTTGCATTAATATAATAGCAGGCATTACGACCACTTGGGATGTATGCACATGAGCGGGCCTGAGGTGATTTTATTCGGCACTACTCTGGATGGTTTATCAGTTATCATGCTCCAGATATTCGTGCTTTTTACTTTGGCCAAGTTAGCCGGCCTCATATGTGAGAGGTTCAACATCTCTTCCGTCATCGGCGAAATTCTGGCCGGTGTGGTGGTCGCCAACACCTTCATCTTTGGGTGGCTGGATCTGGGCGCCGATCTGAGTCTCTTCAAGGTACTCAGTGAGCTTGGCATAATATTCCTGTTGTTCTCTGTCGGTCTAGAGACGCCATTCAGCGATCTGCGGAAGGTGGGAGGGACCGCGACACTTGTGGCAGTCCTAGGAGTCCTCCTTCCATTCGTTGCCGGCTTCGCCCTGTTCATGGCCATCGACAACAACGTCCCTGAGGCGCTGTTCCTGGGCACCGCCATGGTTGCCACCAGTGTGGGCATAACTGCCAGGGTCATCAAGGATATGGGTATGGTCCACACCAAGGAGTCAAAGGTCATCATCGGGGCGGCCGTCATCGACGATGTATTGGGCATGATCATCCTTGCCATAGTGGTCGGCGTGGCCGGTGGCTCAGGGGGCGTTCTGGATATCGTATTGGTGGCCGCTGAGGGCATACTGTTTGTACTGGCAGTGATCTTCTTTGGCTCCATCCTCCTTCCCAAGGTCCGGAGGAAACTGGCCGCTCGCAAGAAGCCGGAGAAGCCCCTCCATTGTGGTGAACGTAGGCGCCCTACCCTCACTCCCTTGCCTCTGGCCATCATTGTATGCCTGGGGCTGTCCTTTATGGCATCCTTCGCTGGCCTTGCCGCGATCATCGGGGCATTCCTTGCAGGTATGGTCTTCGCCGAGTTCAGGGATATATGGCCCTGTGAGGACGACTTCAATACCATCAATGAGTTTCTGGTACCATTCTTCTTCCTCTTCGTGGGCTTGCAGATAGTCGTTGATGCCTTTGGAGGCGTACTCTTGCTCGCTACGGTGGTAACTCTTCTAGCAATAGTCACCAAGTGGCTTGGGTGTGCCCTGGGAGCGAGGGGTCTGGGCGCCAGCTCGGCCAATATAATTGGTATAGGAATGATCCCTCGTGGCGAGGTCGGTATCGTAGTGGCTTCCATAGGCCTTACTGGTGGAGCCATAAGCAACGATCTATTCTCTGTAGTGGTATTCATGTCAATGATGACGACTCTCGTGGCTCCACCCCTTCTTACCTGGGCATTCCGCCGGAAGATGGCGAAGGATGGCACCTGTGGTATCCCTATGCGGAATGGGACAACTCCACCGAAAGATTAGGGAAAGTACGGAAATACTCCTTTCTGTATCTAATCTTGCGAGAAGCTCTAACGAGCCCTTTCTAGCGGGCCCGAACTAGGCTTTTCGGTGGAGGATATCATGGACAGTGAGTCATTTCAGAGCGGAGCTGCGCGCGAGGGAATCAGGGGAGGCGTCAATGATGGATCATCTCCTCTTCTTGACGTCCGGATCGAGCGTCTGAAATGGTCTGACCCCCAGTTTTTCGCGCTTCTAGAGGCTCCCGCAGGGATCGAAGAGATCAGACAGGATCTTTTCCGACTTCTCTTTGAGCGAGAGGCTGAACTCCATTCATACAACTGCGATCTGGAGAGCATGGAGCGGTCCAACGCCCTGCACTGTATACGTATTCTCAAGAACATATTCTCAAGGCGCAACGAGAAGGTGTCTGGACATAGCGCTCTGACTCATCTAGTGGAAATAATCCGAGAGGGTCCAGGAGAGGTTTGGCCAGAGCGGCGAGGTCTCTTTCTGGAAGTATATTTCCTCTCCAAGGGCTCGCTCGGACGGTCCGAGATAGTCACCGATGAGGCTCCACCCTTCCTGCAATATGAAGGCAGGGAGGGGGCCAAGGTACGTTCGGACTATCTGGATGGTCTGGCCAGGCGGTGCATGGCGCGCATAGCTTCCTACCGTTCTGGTCTTGAGCCAGCGGTCATAGAGCAAAGAGCAAAGGCCCGTCAGATGATCCTTGACTTTCTGGGAGCGGACATGGATGACTGGAACGACTACCGATGGCACCGGCGCAACGTCTTCAACGACGCCGACGCCATATCCAGCATCGTAGAGCTGAGCAACGATGAGATTACCGCGATTAACCTAGCGGTCAAGAACAGACTGCCCTTTGGCATCACGCCCTATTATCTGTCACTGTTCGACCGGGACCCCTCACGGCGATGGGATCGCGCCGTCCGGGCCCAGGTAATTCCTCCTCTCAGTTACATCCATCATGTCCTGCGTTCGAAGGAGAAAGGGGGCAGCGAGCTCGACTTCATGAAAGAAGGCCAGACCTCTCCCATCGATCTGGTGACTCGCCGGTACCCCATGATAGCCATCCTGAAGCCATACAACACATGTGCCCAGATATGCGTGTATTGCCAGAGGAACTGGGAAATAGATAATGTAACCAGCTCGCAACCCGCGGCTTCCCTCGAGAGTCTATCAACTGCTCTAGAGTGGTTCCGAGAGCATCCCATGGTCTCTGAGGTCTTGGTGACTGGTGGAGATCCTGCCCTGCTGGATGACAGGACGCTTGTCTATTTGCTCCAGCAGCTCTCAGACATGCCCCATGTTAGCAGGATAAGGATCGGCACACGCCTGCCCGTAGTACTCCCCATGCGTTTTACCGACGCCTTCGCCGAGACCATCGGTCAGTTCCATCATCCTCCCGAACAGGACCTTTGTCTGGTAACTCATTTTGAGCACACCTATGAGATCACACCTGAAGCAGTGGATGCTGTGCACAAGATGAGGATGCATGGGCTGGCCGTGTATAATCAACAAGTATTCACGGTGGAGAATAGCCGGCGATTTGAAACGGCACCTCTCCGCCTGCTTCTCAAGCAGAGTGGAGTAGATCCATACTACACCTTCAACACCAAGGGGAAGGAGGAAACTAGCTGGTATCGGGTACCCATCGCCAGGATCCTGCAGGAGCGAAAGGAAGAGGCAAGATTGCTCCCTGGTTTATCCAGGACAGATGAACCAGTATTCAACATTCCTGCACTGGGAAAAAACCATCTCCGGGCGTGGCAGAATCATGACCTTATAATGATCTCCGCAAAGGGGGAGCGCATCTATGAGTTCCATCCGTGGGAGAAGAATATCACCAGCGCGCCGACCTACATTTACACCGATGTCCCCATTTTGGATTACCTCATGAGGTTGAAGGCGCGTGGCGAGGACCTAGACGAGTACCACAATATCTGGTATTACTTCTGAGGCCGCCCATCTACGCCATCCTGCTTTCTATACCTCAGCAGCTCGTGCCAGAAGACTGGGGTCAGAAGTGAGAGTACAGTCAGGAACTCCAATCTGCCGGCCCACATGGTGAAGGTAAGGATTATCTTGGCCAGCTCTGGCAACCCACCGTATGTTCCCATTGGGCCAAGCTGACCTAAAGCCGGACCAGTATTGGAGACGGTGGAGATGGCCGCGCTCATCGCCGTGAGGGGATCGATTCCCAGAAGGACAAGGGCCATCATGGCGGCTACAGTGGTAGCGAGATAACATATTACCACCGCCATCACCGATGAGAAGGCGTTCTCGGTCACGTTCCTGCCATCCAGCTTGAGAGCGAATATGGCCCGGGGATGAACGGTCTTGTAGAGCGATGCGTAGATGAATTTCCGCAACAGCACGAAACGGACCACCTTAAGCCCTCCGGCGGTGGATCCCGAGCAGCCTCCGATAATCATCAAAAGGAATAGTATGAACAGGATGGATCCACTCCAGAGGGCAAAATCTGTGGTGGCGAACCCCGTGGAGGTCATGAGGCTCAGTGCCTGGAATGTAGATGCAGTAAGGGACTCTCCCAGGCCGGTGAAGGTGTCACCCCACAATAGGATGGCCCCTACCACGCTGGCCGAGACAAATAGTGTCAGGTAAGCGCGGAACTCCCTGCTTTTCCAATAGATCCTCCAATCCCTTGCCCTAAGTGCCTGGAAGTGGAGGTAAAAATTGGTCCCGGCAAGGAACATGAAGGCGATGACTATCCACTCCACAGCCCTACTCTGGTAGAATGCGATACTCGCTGTGTGGGGCGAGAAACCCCCGGTGGATAGGGTAGAGAACATCACCACTAGAGAATCATATATGCCTATGCCGGTCAACAGTAGAAGCAGGAATTGCGCGGCTGAGAGGCCCAGAAAGATATAGTGAAACTTCTTGGATTCATCCTGGATGCGCCTAGGAATGTTCTGAATATCCATCCCTACGCACTCATTTCTAGCCAGGCTTCTACCGGCCACCCCTAGCATGGGGAAGATGGTGATGAATATCATTACGATGCCGGCCCCGCCGAGCCATTGGGTAAAACTCCGCCAGAATAGCAGACTCTTGGGCCAGGCCTCTATCTCTGTCATGATAGTGGCGCCGGTGGTGGTGAACCCGCTCATTGTCTCGAACATGGCGTCAACCACGCCCATGCCATACATCATGTAGGGGATGGCGCCAAACACCATTGCCATGAGCCAGGCGTTGGTGACGACAAACATGGTTTCGGTTGGACGGGTCATTTCAGAAGGCTGATAGCGGAGCAGGAGAGGTATGCCAAGGGAGGCGGTCAGGAGGAGCGGATAGATCCAGGGGCGAGGATCTTCTTCATAGAATAGGGCGACAGCCAGAGGGATCAGGAACGCTATGGCAAGGTAGAAGAATAACAGGCCAAAGAGGTATGCTATGGTACTCCTATTACGAGCGATCTTCTCCTGAATGAAATAGCGGCTGATGCCAAGGTTCCGGAACAGGAGCCTGAGCCTTCTCTCCACCCTTCTCCGTAACTTCATTTTGACCACTCATCGTCTGTTATGGACTCACTGGGATGGGTTTATTGAATATCCTCTCCAGGATGGAAATATCTGCCCGGTCAGCGTAGAGAATGACAGTGTCCCCTTCCATGATGCGGACGTGCGGCTCGGGAAAGACTGCTCCTTCCTTGGTGATCACCATTGCTATTACCGATCTCTCTGGCAGATCGATATCTCCGATAAGCTCCCCTCGGATGCGGCAACGGTGCCCAACCTCTAAACCGATAAGCTCCTTCTGGAACCCATCCAGCAGCAGTACGTGGTGGTCGGGCACAGTCTGTTTAACGATGACATTGGCGGCGACCTCGTGGTAACTGATGGCCGCATCTACTCCAGCCATCTGGAAGATTTCTTTGTATTCCGGCTTGGAGAATGTGGTAATGGTCTTGGAAACGCCGAGATGCTTGCCCACCAAGCATGCCAGGAGGTCACTCTCCTCGTGATTGGTGGCACATACCAGCACGTCTGTCATGCCCACATTCTCGTTGCGAAGTACCAGTGGATCTGCCCCATTGTCGTTGATGATTATGGTGTGGTTGAACCTCTGAGCCAACTCCCTGCACCGGGCCTCATCCTTTTCGATGAGGCGGACCGAGACCTTCTCATCTTCTAGCATGCCAACGAGGTATTGGGCGGCAATACCTCCGCCAATCACCAGGACGTCCCGGGAGGGTTTGACGACGCCAAGGAAACGGTCAAAATCAGCGATGCCCCTCGCGGTTCCTATAACGGCGATCTCGTCGCCGGTAAGCAGGACCTCATCTTTTAGAGGGATGATGGTGTGCCCGCACCTTTGGATCAAGAGGATCTTGCATTCCTTGGGCAGGGGAAGATGTCGCAGAGGTATCGAGGCAATACCTTGTCGGTTGTGAGACATCTGGAACTTGGCCAGCTCAAGACCATGGGTAGGTATGAGGTCATGCTCTATGGCATTCTCCAGCATAATGGTCTTTTTCATCTTTGCCGCGACCAGATACTCTGGCGATATGACGTGGTCCACGTTCAAGAAGTTGGAGAGGAGGTCTCCTTTAGTGTAATCAAGCTCCCTCATTCTGGCCATGGTAATGACCTGAGGGCGTGCCATTTTGGCGATCATGCAGGCAAAGATGTTGGTCTCATCGCTTTCCGTCACCGCCAAGAAAAGGTCTACATCGGAGCCGAGGAGATCCTGGATCACATGTGGGCTGGCACCATTGGCATGCAGTGCGCCGACGTCCAAGGTAGACACGACGTACTCGTACCGCTTCTCATCCTTCTCTACAACCATCACGGAGTGCTGGTCGGACAGGATGCGGGCGATACTGTAACCGATGCTGCCGGCCCCGATGATGATAATATTCATTTAATCAACCTTGACCGATTATGCCCCGTAATCGGTAGGTGACTAAATGTCTATCTCTCTGATTACCACTGGGCTATCGGCATTCCCGACCCCGGCGATGACCACATTGACTCCTTTCTAGGGAAGACTGCAGTCTCTGCCTGATATGTGTCATCTTTCACAGGTCAAAAATAGGTTTATAGGCGTGAATCAATGACGGACTATGTCGTTCAAGGTTTGGATGATGGAGATAAGGGTACCTTACTTACTTCTTCCCATCATATTATCTATCGTCGGAGGCGCACTAGCCCTCTACCATGGGAGTTTCGATGTGGTCAATTTCTTTCTGTTCATGGCAGTATTGCTATTGCTCCACATCACCGTGAACACGTTGAATGACTATTATGATCATAAGACTGGCATCGATTTTCATACCAAAAGAACGATGTTCAACGGAGGCACTGGCATACTTCAGAAAGGGCTGCTGGAGCCTCAGCAGGTCTATCGCGCAGCCATGGGCTGTTTTATCATCGCGGCCGTAATAGGCGCCTATGTGGTGTACAGAGTAGGGCTGATATTATTGCCACTGCTCATACTAGGTATGATCTTTGCGCTCTTCTACACCCAGATATTTGCCCGCAACATGCTAGGGGAGATATCTGCGGGACTCGGCCTAGGCGTATTGCCAATAATCGGAGCGTTCATGGTGCATGGCCTCCCTCTGACCATAGACTGTGTAATACTATCTGTGGCCGCGGGCATCCTTACGTTCAATCTACTGCTACTCAACGAGTTCCCTGACGTAGATGCTGACGTTCCTGGGGGAAGGAGGAACATAGTGATCTCTCTGGGGACCAAGAAGGCGGCAAAGCTCTATTCCTTACTGACATTTTCAGTGTATGGCATCCTCCTCATATTCACGCTCATGGGTGTGCTGCCTCCTCTCTGCCTCATTGGCCTGGCCACGCTCCCCATCGCCTTCAAGGCGGCGAGTCTATCCTTCACTGAGCCCAATGTGGGGGACTCCTTCTTCCAGGGGCAGAAGGCAAATGTCCAAATGATCCTGGTGACCCAGTTGTTCGTTGCGGTAGGAATTGTCGCATCGTTGTTACTGATCTGATACGTGCGGAAATGTCCTTGATGAAGTCTGTTGGAGGCCTAGTATGGGAGAGATGATGGACAAGAGCTCGAAGCAAATCAGGAAGCTGTTCGATGATATCACGCCGACGTATGATCTGCTGAATCATCTACTTTCTATGTCTGTAGATAAGGGATGGAGGAAGCGTACGCTGGCCGAGCTTTCCATCGTCGAGACCGACAGGGTCCTTGATATAGCTACGGGCACAGGGGATCTGGCCATATCTGCCAGAATGGCCAAGAACTGCCCTCTCGTTGGACTGGACCTGTCAAGAGGCATGTTAATGGAGGCGGTTCGAAAATGGAGTCAGGCGTTTGAGGGGGACTCGTTCCAGGCAGTGCAGGGCGATGCGCTTAGTATACCATTCGGTGATGGAACGTTCGACAAGGCCATGGTAGCCTTTGGAGTAAGGAACATGCCCGATATCGGGGGCTTCTTGGACGAGGCGCATAGAGTCCTCCGGACTCCGGGAAGACTGGCGATTCTGGAGTTCTCCACACCAACCAATCCATTTTTCCGGCAGATCTATCTGCTGTATCTGACCAAGATCCTACCATTCATTGGCGGTCTGCGATCTGGAAACCGTGCCGCGTACAAGTATCTGAGCGATTCCATCCAGGAATTCCCCTCCCCTCCAGTCCTCTGCCAGATATTCGAGGAACACGGCTTCAAGGTCATCAAGTCGATCCCCCTTACCATGGGAATCTGCTACTTACACATCCTGGAAAAGTAATAGGCCCACTCGTAGAACACCTTGGGGCGCCCTGTTGACACCGACCACCATGGGGTGGCTGTTAAGTCATTGCGGTCCAGAACGATATAGGTCATGAATAGGGCGCCCAAATGGCCCTGTTCAAAGCACTCGATGCGGGTTGACTCTAGGTATGCCTAGTGAGAGTGTGGGCTTTATATGCCCCAGCTGTGCGCGGATTTGTCTCTGAGCGGGGCTTATGTAAAATGTGCATTGTCTTGCCCCTCACTCCTGAACCTTGTTACCATCAAAGTATGGGCCAGTATAACATCCAACTTTCTCGGCCACATCATCGAGAGAATATCCATCGATGTTTCTTTCCAGTCCAGTGAACTCAAAGGGCATCGTGAGCACCATCCCCTTTTCGGTGCTGAATATGCCCAGTCCAATGGTCTTGATAACCGAGATCGCCTTGGCGTTGGGAAAGACGCGTTTGATATTGTCCAAGCCATCCTCACAGACCAGAGGGATGATCACACTGGCATCTTCAAAGGCCTTCGCGGTCGCTTCATCAGCCTTTTTCTTCTCTATCTGATCGAGTAGGCAGGCAGCTCCTACGCTCTCTTCTCTGATAACATTGTAACCGTCGGACTTCAATTTCTCCGCCAGATGACGCGTCCTGACCCTTCCGCCAATATCGCAGAACTTGATGCAGGTGTTGCATGCGAACAGGATGATCTTATCATCCTTGTTAAGATGGCTCACGAGGCCATCGTAGCTGTATTTTATCAATGAAACGATCATTCTAATCCTCCTGACACTAGTGCGTGAGTCCGAGATCCTTCTTCTCATTTCCTAGATATAATCTACTATTTCTAGCCAGTTAGGCCATTGTACTTCTAAATGGCGTCATCAACTTGAGCCTACCGATCCCCTTATTGCCGAATACTTGACTGCCATCCTCTCCAGAGATATGATTTTTAAAGTACCTCCCTGGGCCGTATTAGACTGACCGGGGAGCGGGGGGATTTTATCATTCATACTGGCCTTGCGAACGCAATAATGAGCGCGAAGACCGGCGATCGGTATCGCGCCTATGACGATATGCTTGCAATCTCTAATTTTGAAGTCATTTTATTCAGCAATTCATTGCACTGGCCTGCAGAAGCAGGTACAGTAATTGGGGAGATTGGGACCATATTGTCGCTCTCGCCAATGTTCAGAGTTATTCGTTCATGCTGCAAAAATCTTGTTATTAGAAAACACGAAAGTTATGGATGAATAGGAGAGTGGGCCCGGTCGTATTTGAACCGACGACCATCTGGTGTCCCAGGACCATGTGGCCCCTATGAGCCAGACGCTCCACCAGACTAAGCTACGGGCCCTCTGATGTGCAAGTCAGGTTATTAGTGGAAGCAATATAAATCCTTCCTTTCCTCCGCCCCTCCCAAGGTCGTTGGACACCATCTACTTTAAATACGGCTTCAATGTCCTGGGCGAAATCCTATATGGCGAATGAGCAGATACTTTTCGAAGAGAAGCAATACTTCCGCCAATTTTGGGTCTGGTTACTGCTAGGCGCAATAATCTTACTTTTCCTGTGGGCGTTTGTTCAACAGATCATCCTTGGCGTTCCGTGGGGAAACAATCCTGCTTCCGATGGCATGCTTCTCGTCCTGGGAATAATCTTTGGACTAGCTCTTCCACTATTCATCCTAACCTCGCATCTTAGTGTGGTGGTGCGGCAGGATATATTACTTGTGCGTTTCTTCCCCATACATCTGAAGCAGCGAGCCTTTGCCAAAGATTCCATCATCTCTCATCGGGCCATATCATACAGCCCCCTGCGCGACTTTGGCGGTTGGGGCATAAGATATGGAAGCATGGGCAAAGCATACAACGTGTCTGGAAACCGGGGCGTTTTACTCAAACTAAAGGATGGCAACAGTCTTCTTATCGGCTCGCAGAGAGCTGAGGAGCTCGACGCAGCCATTGCCCTGATGATCTCTCTGGACGGTGTCAATGTCCACCAATGACCAAATCGTCGTGTTCTCATTAGCATCGAGAGATCATTCTATTGAGCGCCGTACTGCGATACCCTTCTGACGGAGCGTTCGTGGTGACCTGCAGTCCGTAATAATGAGCGATCACTTCTCTGAATAACGATAAATATCTCCATATCTGAACGAGTGATTAGGTGGA
>JAAYQQ010000034.1 GCA_012519255.1 Methanobacteriota archaeon
AGGATCTCCCTCTTCACAGGTTCAATGTAGTCTGTGATATCAACGGCGAGATCCCTGGCAACTATCAGGGCGGCCACTTCTGCGTCTACTCCCAGCCGCTCCTGAACCTTATTGATACGGGCGACCGACTCCCGCTTCTTCAGGCCTCCCTTGGAGGTTATGAGTTGAACCAGTTCGGCGAACACGGAGATCTCCTCTTTTTCTCCCGTCAGAACGTCTTTGCTCGGCCGGAATGAAAGAGGGGCCTCTACATCTTTGTAATCAAAGGTAGGTTTAAGATAGGTATCTGTTCGGGCCAGCAGGCCTTGCTTGATGGACAGATCCATCAGTCGCTGCGCCTCTTGAGGGGTGAACCACCGAAAGTCCAGAGAGACAGCGAATTGAAACTCCGCCTCGGTGAGTATATTCTTTCCTTTGCGCTTATATAATACTGCTAGGCAGGTCTCCAGTTCTCCCATGTCATTCTTTCCGAACGCCCCTTTCCATATTTCAATCTCCCTCTGCCCCCATCTCTATTCCCTCACCAAGAGAACATTCGGAGAGAAGTGTATGCAATTATTCGCGAGGTATGTTCTGGATCATTTCTCCCAGCGTGTACCAAAATTTAGCATGAGAATCCTTAGAATGAAGGCATACACGCTATTATTATATAGAAGAACAAACATTCAACGCAAGCCTAGCTAGAAATTGCTAGCTTAGATACTATCTGACATTGGAGGTAAATGCATGGGAATGGGAAATACACCTATACTCCTCCTTAAAGAGGGTACCAGGAGGGACAAGGGCAAGGACGCTCAGTACAACAACATACAGGCCGCTAGGGCCATTTCTGATGCCGTCCGCAGCACACTTGGACCTCGAGGTATGGACAAGATGCTTGTTGACAGCCTAGGGGATGTCGTCATCACTAATGATGGCGTGACCATCCTAAGGGAGATCGACGTTGACCACCCTGCCGCCAAGATGCTCGTAGAGGTTGCTAGAACCCAGGACGAGCAGGCTGGCGACGGTACTACTACTGCAGTGATCCTATCTGGTGAATTGCTCAAGAAGGCGGTCGACCTGATCGATTCGAACATTCACCCCACCATTATCGCTGGTGGTTACAGGCTCGCCGCCACCAAGGCTCAGGAGGTCCTGGACAAGGTGGCCACCCCTGTTGATATTAAGGATACGGAGACCTTGAAGAAGATCGCTGGAACCGCTATGATCTCCAAATCTGTAAGCAGTTCCCGTGTAGGTCTTTCCGATCTTTCCGTGAAGGCCGTCACCGCGATCTCTGAGCAGGAAGGGGACAAGTGGATAGTTGATATGGATAACATCCAGATCGTCAAGAAGACTGGCGGATCCATGAATGATACCCAGTTCATCCAGGGCATCATCATCGACAAGGAACCCGTCCACCCCGCAATGCCTCACAAGATCGAGGACGCCAAGGTTGCATTGCTCGATGCTGCTATCGAGGTCCAGAAGACCGAGATTGACGCCAAGATCGAGATCACCGACCCCTCTCAGATGGCTGCTTTCCTCGCCGAGGAGGAGAACATGCTGCGCAAGATGGTCGCAAACATCAAGGCTTCCGGTGCGAACGTCGTGTTCGTGCAGAAAGGCATTGATGATCTGGCTCAGCACTTCCTCGCTAAGGAGAAAATCTTCGCTATTCGCAGGGTCAAGAAGTCCGACATGAGCAAACTGGCCAAGGCTACTGGGGCTACTGTGGTCACCAAGATCGAGGAGCTCACCGCCGATGAACTGGGCCATGCCAGCCTGGTAGAGGTCCGCAAGGTCGGCGAGGATGAGATGACCTTCGTCACCGGTTGCAAGAACCCCAAGGCTGTATCTCTCATGCTGAGGGGCGGTACCGAGCATGTAGTTGACGAGGTAGAGCGCTCTCTCGACGACGCCATGTCTGTGGTTGCAGTCGCCATAGAGGATGGAATGATGGTTACCGGCGGCGGTTCTACCGCAGCAGAGATATCCATGCGTCTACGCGAGTACGCCGCTTCCGTGGGTGGTCGCGAACAGATCGCCATCGATGCTTATGCTAGCGCCATGGAAGTCGTTCCTACTGCTCTCGCTGAGAACGCTGGTCAGGACCCCATTGACGTCCTTATCAACCTGCGCAAGGCCCACAAGGATGGCAAGATCCATGCTGGCTTGAACGTCTACACCGGAAAGGTCGCTGACATGATGGAAGAGAATGTCATCGAACCGATCAGGGTGGGCAGGCAGGCCATCAACTCCGCCACCGATGCGGCGGTCATGATACTCCGCATCGATGATGTCATCGCGGCTCGCACCATGGACCCAGGGGCCGGCGGTCCGGGCGGCGCACCCGACATGGGCGGCGACGAAGACTAAAACCATAGGGGGCCAACCCCCTTTTTAAATTCTTTACATTTCTACATCACAACAAGTTCACAATTGCTGGACCGAGGCGCCATTATGGATAAGGCTGACAAGAACGCGGACAGAGGGAAGATCCATGACCTCATCGATGAGCCAGACTCGTTGAAGGAACAGCTGGACACAGAGCAATCTGAGCTGTCCAAATATAAATCACTAGCTCAGGAATATCTTGATACCGCTCGCCGTGTCCAAGCCGAATTTGAGAACTATAAGAAAAGGATAGTGAGGGAGCGCGAGGAAATGCTCAGGTACGCCAATGAGTGCTTGCTCGCCGACATCCTAAACATCTATGACGACCTCCAGCGGGCCCTCGAGGCGGATTGCACTGCCAAGGAGTTCCGTAGTGGCGTGTCCAAAATACATGACAATCTAACCGCCCTCCTCCGAGAGAACAACGTCCGTGAGATAAGTGCGGATGGCAAGTTCGATCCTACCTGCCATGAAGCCCTGGCCGTAGGGGACGGAGAGGACGGCTCAATATTAGAGATATATCAGAAAGGGTACTACCTTGGCACCAGGGTGCTGAGGACATCTAAAGTTAAAGTAGCAAGGAGCACAGGTGACAACAATGACTAAGATCATCGGAATAGATCTAGGTACAAGCAATTCCGCAGCAGCAATCATGGAGGGCGGCCGGCCCACAATGATCCCAAGCGCAGAGGGGACCAGCCTCAGCGGGAAAGCCTTTCCTTCATATGTCGCCCTGACAAAAGAGGGCGAACTGTTAGTGGGTGAGCCAGCGAGAAGGCAGGCAGTAACCAACCCAGAGGGAACGATTGCACGGGCCAAGCGGAAGATGGGAACAGATCACAAGTTCAAGATCAAGGGGGAAGAATATACTCCCCAACAGATCTCTGCATTCATTCTACAAAAGATCAAGCGGGACGCCGAGGAGTTTCTGGGCCATAATATTTCCAAGGCAGTTATCACAGTCCCGGCTTATTTCAACGATAACCAGCGTCAGGCCACCAAGGATGCGGGAGCCATCGCTGGCCTTGAGGTCGTCAGGATAATCAACGAGCCCACCGCCGCCGCACTGGCATATGGGCTGAACAATCTGGATAAGAATCAGAAGATTCTGGTCTTCGACCTGGGCGGTGGAACACTAGATGTCACTATCATGGAGTTCTCTGAGGGCATATTCGAGGTGCTCTCGACCTCGGGCGACACTCAATTGGGCGGCAGCGACATGGACCAAGCCATCATCGACCATGTCGTAGGGCAGTTCAGGAAAGATACAGGCATCGACCTGACCGCCGATAAGATGGCCATGTGGAGAGTCAGAGAGGCCTGTGAGAAGGCCAAGATCGAGCTCTCATCGACCATGAGCACCGAGATCAACCTCCCATTCATCACTGCCGATCAGTCTGGTCCAAAGCATCTCACAGCGACCATGACTCGGGCCAAGATGGAAGAACTCGTTAACTCCACTGTGGAACGTTGCCGCGGGCCGCTGCTCAACGCTCTCAAGGACGCCAAACTAACGGCCGATCAGATAGACAGCATCATCCTGGTGGGCGGTCCGACCCGCATGCCCATTATACAGCGTTTCGTGGAGTCTGTAGTAGGTAAAAAACTACAGCGCGGCATTGATCCCATGGAGTGCGTATCCATGGGCGCAGCCATCCAGGGCGCTGTGCTCGCCGGCGAGGTCAAGGACATCCTTCTCCTGGATGTAACCCCTCTTTCACTGAGCATTGAGACTCTCGGAGGCGTATCTACCAGGCTTATCGAGCGCAACACGACCATCCCTACCCGTAAGAGCCAGGTGTTCTCCACTGCTGCAGATAACCAGACCAGTGTGGAGATCCACGTCTTGCAGGGGGAGCGGGAGATGGCAGCCGACAACGTGTCACTAGGCCGCTTCCAGCTCACCGGCATACCGCCGGCGCCGAGAGGGATACCTCAGATCGAGGTAACCTTTGATATCGATGCCAATGGCATAATCAACGTCTCGGCCAAGGATCTGGGTACGGGAAAGGAGACCAACATCACCATAACTGCCTCCTCCAAACTCTCCAAGGAAGAGATTGAGGACATGGTCAAGCAGGCTGAGCAATTCTCCGATGAGGACAAGAAGAAGCGTGAGAAGGTTGAACTGCTCAATCAGGCAGACTCAATGCTCTACACTTCCGAGAAGACTCTGGAAGAGCTTGGAGATAAGGTGACGTCCGAAGAGCGGCAGAAAGTGAAGGAGGCTTCTGATGATCTCCGTGAGGCAATCAAGTCCGATGACCTCGAGGTTATCCGAACCAAGCTGGATGCGCTCACAAAGGAGATGACAACGATCTCCACCCGGATCTATCAGGCTGCCGCGGCGGCCCAGCAGGCCCAGCAGGCCCAACAGGCCGAGCAGCAGGCCCCGCCCGCTGACGAAGAGAAGGATAGAGAGAGCAAAGGCGACTTCACCGACGCCGACTATCATATCGTAGACTGAAGGAACGGTCATGGGCAAACGTGACTACTACGATGTCCTCGGGGTGCAGCGAGGCGCACCCTCCGGGGACATAAAGAAGGCTTACCGAAAGTTAGCCATGCAGTACCATCCCGACGTCACCAAGGAGGATCCAAAGGAGGCGGAGGAAAAGTTCAAGGAAATTTCGGAAGCCTATGAGGTACTGGCCGACGAAAACAAGCGTAAGCTCTACGATCAGTATGGCCACGCTGGTGTAAGCTCGCAGTTCCAGAATGGCAACTTCAACTGGAGCGACTTTTCCCACTTTGGCGATATCCGAGACATCTTCGGTGATCTTGGGGGCTTCGGGAGCATATTTGATATGTTCTTCGGCGGAGGCCACCAACAACAACGCACCCGAGGCCGCGATATGCGGATGGATATCGAGGTCACTTTGGAAGAGGCGTTCACGGGCACTAAGAAACGCATCACCGTACCCAAATTTGAAGAGTGTACCACCTGCAAGGGTACGGGGGCCAAGGATGCCAAGGTTGTCACTTGCCCTGACTGTGGAGGCTCTGGACAGGTTCGACGAACCCAGTCCCGCGGCTTCGCTCAGTTCGTATCTGTAGGCCAGTGCTCAAAATGCCAGGGTACTGGTAAGGCTCCTGGGACGCTGTGCCCGGAGTGTGATGGCCGAGGGATGATCCAACGCACCACCCAGATAGAGTTGAACATTCCAAAGGGAGTAGAGTCTGGATCCCGTCTTCGCATCCCTGGTGCGGGGGAAGCAGGGAGGCCAGGGGAGAGGCCCGGCGATCTTTTCGTAGGCATCTACGTCAAGGAACATGACGTGTACAGGCGAGATGGAGCCGATCTCCTCATGGATGTGGCAGTCTCTTACCCTACCATTGCCCTGGGAGGGGACATTGATGTCCCCACTCTCGATGGAACGGCCAAGGTGGCGATTCCCCCATCCACTCAGCCTGATACGGTGTTCCGTCTAAAGGGATCAGGCATGCCCCGCGGAGACATCCGTGGGGATCTGTACGTCCGTGTGAAGCTAAAGGTGCCACGTAGGTTTAACAGCGAACAGAAGGAGCTGCTGAAGCGCCTCGCCGAGATCGAGGAGCAGCAGAACAACGGCCCTTTCTCTAGGTTCAGGAAGAAACGTTGAGTCCTGTATTGTCCCACACTGGAAAGTGTGAAGTAATCAGATTGGACTGCAGGCGAGATGTCCCGGTGGTTTTCTAGGTCGTTGCATAACTTCGACCGCCGACTATGGGTCCTATTCGGCGGGCGAATGATCTCGGCCACGGGCTTCTCCATCGTCATGCCCTTTCTATCCATTTTCCTCTACACTCAGATGGGTGTGCCCATGACTGTGGTCGGCATGGTCTTTTTGGGCACTGCCGTTGCCGGAGCAGTTGGGCAGATAATGGGCGGGGAGATGGCAGATCGGCTAGGACGTCGGCCGGTGATGTGGGTCTCCATGGCCTTTAGGGGAGTCATCTTCCTATTGCTATCCATAGCCATTGCCAACTTCGTTGACCTCATCATCGTCGCTGCCCTGCTCATGGTCTCTTCGTTAATGGGGTCACTGTTCGAGCCTGCCTCCAACGCTATGGTGGCTGATCTGGTGGAACCGAGCGGGCGGCTAGAGGCGTACAGTCTACTAAGGGTGGGCCAGAACGTCGGTTGGACCCTTGGCCCCCTCATTGGAGGCATACTGGCAACATTCTCTTATGCATCGCTCTTCGTGGTGACGGCGCTCACCAGCCTTGTGGCAGCATTCATAATATTCAAGATGGTCGCCGATCCCCCATCCTCTGCCGCCCCCTCCGATCGTTTCCATCTAGAGGGTCTTCTCAAACTTGGGGAGAATAGGGTGTTCTTGCTGTTTTGCCTGGCATTCTTTCTTCTATCCATCGTATTGGGGCAGCTGTCGTCGACCTTTGCATTGTTCTCCGAGGATGTAGTAGGCATATCGCTGGTGGAGCTCAGTTATCTCTATGCGCTCAATGGAGTCATGGTGGTATTCCTGCAGTTCCCCATGGCCAGGTACTTTAATCGGTTCAAAATGTCCCATGTCCTGTGCGCAGGCGCCGTCATGTATGCTGTTGGCTACCTAATAGTGGGATGGGCCTCGGACATCTGGATGTTAGCATTATCCATGATCGTCACCACCCTTGGGGAGAACACGACCTCGCCATCGAGCATTAACTTCGTGGCCAATATTAGTCCAGAGCATGAGCGTGGCCGATATATGGGCGTCTCAGGAATATTCCACACTTTTGGATGGTCAATAGGTCCGCTTGTTGGAGGGCTTCTCTACGACTCACTGGTCTCCCAGCCAATCCTATTATGGGGCAGCATCGCGGCAATAGGCTTTGTCAGCGCGGGGGCTTATATGTGGCTAGGCAGACTGGCCCCGGATAGTATTGATATGGTATGCGGGGAACTGGCAGGAGCAAAGAGTTAATTCTCTTACCGTTCATCTAACGTTGGATGAAGGTCATAGGAGTAATGACCGCCAATTTCCGTTTCTTCTACGAATTGGTTCAGTTGCTAAAAGAATATAAGGAGCCATTCGTGACACTAGATCTGGGTGCGGATGTGCCCGGTAAAGTTGGTGTGATCATCACCACCAGGGAAGAGGCATCCAAGATCCCATTTCGAAATGTGGTTGCCGAAGATTCACCCATCCTTGCCTATAAGTTGGCGCATGGCAATCTTGGGGGACGAAAATATTTCGACAATCTGATATTTGGTGTAGATCCGGGCAGGCGTCCTGGTCTGGCCATAATAGGGGATGGCAGGGTTCTCTTTGCCGAGACGCTTGACTCGCCAGAATCAGTGGCCGACGAAATCATCAGATTCAGGCGTTATTTCGACCATGGCCGCCTCATCGCCCGTGTGGGCCATGGCGACCCTACCAATCGCGATCGGGTCATCCGCTCAATCTGGAATGCTGTGGACGACATCGAAGTGGTGGACGAGCGGAACACCACTCGGCGGACCGATGAACCAGATGCCGATGCCGCCGTCGCCATCGCCCTCACCTCTGGCCGCCGCATGCCCTTTCCCCCAGAGGTGATGCCCACCCCTGGAGAGGTTAGGGACATCCAGCGTCTCAGCCGCATCGAGAGCGAGGGGCGCGTCACCATATCCACGGAGCTGGCCGAGGCGGTGGCGCGCGGCGATCTCACTCTATCTGATGCATTGTTGGTCCAGGGCAGAAAGTCCTCTCGATGACCGTACTCTTGGAGATATACGGTAGCTTGGCCAGGATCATCCCTTCCACGGTCATTGGATTCATCGTGCGAGAGAGATCAATGGCCATGTTCAGCTTGGCGCGGTTATCTGCGTAGATGGTGAACAGCGGCTCGCCCTCATCCACCCGGTTTCCTCTCTTCTTGTGGAGCAAGATGCCCGCTCCCTTATCCTTCGGTGCCCCGGCAGCACGGGCCAGCTGAACCAATTGTCTGTTCTTTATGGCGTTCACGTACCCGCACATCTTGGACAGGACATCATAGGTGTACTCCCCGACCGGAATATCCTCTGAGGATATGTTGGGATCACCGCCCTGGGCAGCCACGATCTCCCGGAACTTCTCCAGGGCCTGTCCGGACATGAGGATCTCTCTTGCCCGAGCCTCTCCCCTCTTGATCCCTCCCATGTCTAGAATCATGCCAGCCATGCCCGTGGCCTTCTCAATGACGCTACTTGGATGGAGCTCGCCTTCCAGGATGCGGATGGCCTCACGAGCCTCCAATGCTGGCCCTATGGCCCGGCCAACAGGCTGATCCCCGTAGGTGATGGCCACTTCCACATGTATGCCCAGGCGCTCTCCCAGTTCGACAAAGTCCTTGGCGAAAGCCTGAGCCTTCTCCATGGTTGGCACCTTGGTCCCCGCTCCCACCGGGATGTCGATCGCCAGGAAATCCGCCCCTACAGCCTTCTTCTTGCTCATGACCGAGGCTAGTAACTGGGCGTGAGGATCAATGCCAAGAGGGTACTCTACCCGGATGATGAGATCATCGGCGGGGGCAAGGTTCATAGAACCGCCCCAGGCCAGTGTCCCTCCGGTAGACTCAGCGATTGTACGCAGCCGATTGGCATCGAGGTCGACACCAGTGAATACCTCAACGATATCTGCGGTCCCGGCAGCCGAGCTAATTGCCCTAGATGAGGTCTTGGGCAACAGCAATCCTGCGGCTGCTACGATGGGGACGACAATGAGGGTGATCTTGTTTCCAGGACAACCGCCGATGGAGTGGAAGTCGAAAACGGGAGAACGGTCGAACTGGATGGTCTCCCCCGTCTCCACCATAGCCATGGTAAGGTCAGCGGTCTCGCGAAGATTCATTCCGTTGATCTCTAGGGAAGTGACGTAGGCTGTAAGCTCGATACTGCTGAGATTGCGCTCGGCTATATCCATCACGATTGCCCGTATCTCTTCGGTTGTAAGTTCCTTGCCAGCCATTTTCTTTTTAATGAACTCGACCGAGGCAGGCCTTGATGTGGCCACGACCTCAATGACCTCATCTGCTTCTGGCCCGAGCTCTCTATAGGCGCGGCCAAGGATGCCCACCTCTCCCCTCTGCACTATTGTATCGGTGGTGTGCACAACAGTGACGACGGCGCTTCGCTCATGTTTAACACGTACGCGATCCTGCTCCCTTACTCCAAGCTCCTTGGCATCATCTACGTGCAGTACGCTG
This sequence comes from Methanobacteriota archaeon, assembly GCA_012519255.1. GTDB lineage: Archaea > Thermoplasmatota > Thermoplasmata > Methanomassiliicoccales > Methanomassiliicoccaceae > DTU008. The sequence goes on from JAAYQQ010000034.1 coordinate 9,529, forward strand.
GTGTACTCGGCCGTTTCCATATCGATATATTTCGCTTTGAGTTGCATTTTTATCCCCATTTCTTTATGGCTTCATGAAGTTCTTTGTGGTCTTTGCTGTATTCTATAAATGGTATTCCTGCAGATGCGGCGTCAACCGCCTGGGCCATGGCCCTTGCTCCATCTCTGACTCCGCCCGGGTGGCCGGCCACTCCCCCTCCTGCCTGTACCTGGATATCCAGGCCGGCAATCTTTACAAGTGGCTCGATGAGGGCGGGATGCATCCCGCCAGAGCACACGGGCATTACTGGTCGATATGGCATTGTCGGGTCCACACAGGCCTGCTGGTTGGCCAGATCCTCCTCTGCGCGACCCTTCATCTTTCCCACGCCGAAGGTACCGACGTGGAGTGCATCGCCCCCGCACATGCGTACTAGTTTGGAGAATACTGCCATGGCAATCCCCAATTCAGGATTGCGCGTCATGGCGCCATGCATGGTGCGGTGTACGTGGATGGGCACCTTGATGGAGGGGTCTTCGGCCAGTGCCTGCACCGCTCCGAAACCGCAGGTGAGGACATCGACCATAAGCTCCGTGGCCCCGAGTTCTTGAGCTCGTTCCGCCACTTCCACGATCTGGTGGCCATTGGTAGACACGTTTATGGCGTGTATCATGGTGTGTCCAGTCTCTTGCTTGACGCGATCGATGGCTTCGGCGATCGCGACCACGCGATCTTCCAGCGGGCAGAACTTCTGATTCGACAGCGTCTCATCGTCCTTGCCGTTGGTCAGGCCCCCCATGCCGGACTCGTAGATATATTCGGCATAACCCTTCGGCGAGAGCCCGATCTTGGGCTTGACGATGGTTCCTACCAGTGGTTTGTGGGGCCGCTTAAGGATGCTTCTCATCCCCTCTATGCCAAACTTGGGGCCCTTAAACTCCCCCAGGATGGAACGGGGAAAAGACACGTCCTCCAGTCTTACGCCCTGTATCGACTCCAGGCCAAAGAGGTTGCCTGCGATGACGCTGAGGATCTGCGGCACCCCGCCTATATCCATGGAGAAATCCTCCTCTGGGAAGGCGATGGTTGCGATGTTGCCGGAGATGTCAGTGACGCGCCCTCCATATTGTTCGAGGATCTTGTCGTTGAGTGTGGCGATCCCCGTCCAGGTGCCGGTGGACTGCTCTGTGGCAATGGCCACGGCAGCCTCTCTCATGTCCATCTGGGTTTTGATCTTATATTTGCAGATGACGTTGGCATCGGGATCGGCTTCCTCTCCCAGATGCAGATATTTATTTGAATATTCCATATATAGTCTCCCTATTCCTCGAAGATACTGGCTTGTCCGAACTCCCGGACGATGACCTCGTAAGCAGCATATGGTGAGATAACTCCAACCTCGGTGATTATGGAGTCAATAAACTCAGGCGGGGTGGCATCGAAGACAGGATTTCTAACCTTCACCCCGGCAGGCAGGGTATTGGGGTCCACGATCTCTGAAGCATCCCTCTCTTCGATCTCCACCAATTCCCCTGTCAGTGTGCGTGGGGAGAACTTATAGGTCTCGGCACAGACGATAACGGGAACTCTTGACTCGTGAGCGGCCATGGCCACCTGGGAGGTCCCCACCTTGTTAATTAGCGCTCCATTGGAGCAAACAGTGTCTGCGCCGACGAAGACAACATCGATATCCTTCATGGCCCACCGCACTGCTGAATCGATGATGAGCGTGGTAGGTATGCCAGCGGCGCCAAGTTCCCTGACTGTGAGAAGGCCCTGTTTCCATGGTCGGGATTCGGTTGCGTACACTTCGATGTGTTTTCCCTGAGCATGGGCAGTCTTGAGCACACTAAGGGCAGCCTTACTATTACAGTGTGTCATCACTTTCATGCCATCCCTTAGGCGCTTTGCTCCAAACTCACCGATAATGTCGACAGCTCGGGAAGACCTGGTCATGAATCGGTCAGCATTGCTGACTACCAGGTCGCGCATCTCCTCAACACTCTCCGCCTGCTCGATGCCCAAAAGGGTCGCCTGCATGGAATTCCAGAGTGAGATGGCGGTGGGTCGTGATGCTACCAATATGTCTCTGCCATCTTCCAACTGCTTCCGGAGTGCCTGGATATCTTGTCCCTTGTAATCCAGTGCCCTTTGCTTAAGGGCTCCCGCAGCGCTGCGGGCTATTAATCCCGCCCCCCTTATCTCCATACTCTTTATGGAGTCTGCTATCTCATTTAGTTCCATGCTCACGCCGCTCACAATAATCATGTGGCCGCTGATATAGTTTCGGCTTTTTAGCGCTCGAGAAACGTTTGAAGCTCCTTAAATGTGAGACAGTTCAGGACATCCCTTGGCTCGAGCCATCCTCGTCTTGCTGTGCTTACTGCTAAATTTATATTCTCCATTTGTTCGATTCCATGGGCATCCGAGGCCAATGCGACCATGACTCCCTGTTCTTTGGCTTTGCGACTGTTTAGATCGTCCAGATCTAGACGATCTGAAAAGCCATTCAACTCCAGAACTACGCGGTGGTCCTTGGCCCCTTCAATTATCTTATCCATGTCCAGGGCATAGCCTTCTCGGCGCCCTATCAGTCGGCCGGTTGGATGGCCCAAGATCGTGGTGTATTCATTGGACATGGCCGTCAGCAGGCGTTTGGTCATCTTCTTGCGTCCCATTTTAAATCGAAGATGCACCGAGGCTATGACAAAGTCGAGCTGTTCGAGGACATCATCGGAATAGTCGAGTGAACCGTCTTCCAGGATATCCACCTCGGCCCCCCGCAGCACTGGAAAATCCAATTCCTCACTTAGATGATGAGCCTGCTCGACTGAGGCCAAAAGATCATCTTCAGAGAGTCCGCTGGCAATGCCAAGGGACTTGGAATGATCGGCCAGTCCAACATATTCGTAACCACGACGCCTGGCCTCTTGAGCCACCTCGCGCATGGTTGCTCGACCATCGCTCATTAACGTATGAATGTGCAGATCCCCCCTGACATCTGACAATGTTATCAGCTGGGGCAATTGATGGCTAACTGCCGCCTCGATCTCTCCACGATCCTCTCTCAGCTCAGGCGGTATGAAAGATAGGCCGAGCGATTCGTAGATAACAGTCTCATCCTTGCCCGCGATGAGATTAACATCGTCCATATCGAACAATCCGTATTCGTTAAGTTTGAGCCCTTTCTGTATGGCGATGCGGCGCAATCGTACATTATGCTCCCTTGAGCCGGTGAAATGTAGCAAGGCAGCACCATAGCTATCTGGTGGCACTATTCGCATATCTGCCTGAGTGCCGTCGGACATGCGGACGATGGTCATGCCTTCACCCCAGGAGATCACCTCGGCCACAAAGGGATAGGATATGAACGCATCTATGGCCCGTTCTGGCGTGTCGGTCCCGACCAGGATATCCACGTCACCTATGGTCTCACGCATTCTGCGTATCGAACCGGCCACCGTGATGAGGGGAATATCATGAGAGCGGACATGGGCCACGATGGCCTCAGCCAGAGAGAGAGCGTCGCCCAGAAGCATGCGATGACCGAATTTTTCCAACATCTTGATGCCCTGGAGAATGTTGGCTTCCGACTTCTCTCCGAACCCCTTGATATGCCTGACACGGTGTTGCTCCGCCGCCCTCTTCAGCTCCTCAACAGTGGAGATTCCAAGCTCACGGTGCAACAGCATGATCTTTCGGGGCCCTAGGTCAGGGATCCTCATGAGTTCGGTCAACTCTGCAGGAAACTCATTCCTTAGCTCCTCCAACTTATCTGACTTGCCCGTCTTGATGAATTCATTGATAACGAGTGAGATGCCCTCGCCCACTCCAGGGATTGTCTGTAATTGTCCCTCTTCAGCCAGCTCGCGAATGTCCTGGTCAAGCTCCGCCACCCCCTTCGCCGCCCGACTATAGGCATTCTTCCTGAACACTTCGCCGCGCAGATCCATCATCTCAGCGAACTCATACAGCATCCGGGAGACGTCAGAATTGGTCATGACTGTTCATAATAAACGATGGACTCCTATAAATTTGATGAATACATCTATGACGACGTATGGTCAGTACCTGATGCCTGATCAATAGGGGGGACTACATGGGGAAGACTAATCCTTATCAGGTGGCAATCGAGCAGGTCCAAAAGGTGGGAGAGATCCTGGGCCTGGAGCAGGATATCATCGACGTCCTAACCAAACCCAAGCGCGAGCTCACGGTTAACTTTCCGGTCAAGATGGATGATGGTCATGTCAAGGTGTTCACTGGCTACCGCGTCCAGCATAATTTTGCCAGGGGCCCCTGCAAGGGCGGGATACGTTACCACCCAGACGTCTCACTGGATGAAGTGCGTGCATTATCCATGTGGATGACCTGGAAATGCGCCACGGTAGGGTTGCCGTATGGGGGTGCCAAAGGTGGAGTGGCGTGCAACCCCAAAGAGATGAGCAAGGGCGAGCTGGAGCGCATGACGCGGAGATATATCACCGAAATAATGCCCATCATAGGCCCTCACGTGGACATCCCCGCGCCGGACATGTATACGGACGCACAGGTCATGGCCTGGATCATGGATACGTATTCCATGCATGTTGGCTATTCTGTACCTGGGATCGTCACCGGAAAACCCATATCAGTGGGTGGTTCGGAGGGACGGGAAGAGGCCACATCTCGTGGGATCACCTACTGCGTCAGGGAGGCGCTGACTGTAAGAAACATCGACCGAAAAAGCTCCACTGCGGCCGTACAGGGTTTTGGAAATGTGGGCTGGAACACCGCTCGCCTGCTCAAGGATGAGCTGGGTATGAAAGTGATTGCAGTATCTGACTCTTCTGGAGGCATCCACGCACCTGCTGGCCTAGATCCTATCAATGTCTATGAACACAAGAGGCGCACCGGATCGGTGGTAAATTTCCCAGGGGCGCAGAATATCACCAATGAGGAGCTCCTGGAGATAGATTGTACCGTGCTGGTGCCCGCTGCTATGGAAGAGGTGATCACTGCTGACAACGCCGATCGCATCCGAGCTCGCATTGTGGCTGAAGGCGCCAATGGCCCCACTTCCGTCCAGGCTGACAAGATCCTATATGATAAGGGCATAATGCTCCTCCCAGACATTTTATGCAACGCTGGCGGTGTAACGGTTTCCTATTTTGAGTGGGTCCAGGACCTGCAATTCCTATTTTGGTCCCTCGCCGAGATCAAGAATCGTCTTGATCGAGTGATGACCTATGCGTTTGCCCGAGTATATGCCACCGCCCGGGCGAAGAGGACAGACATGAGGACGGCCGCTTACCTGTTGGCCGTGGATGATGTGGTGAAAGCTATCCGCCTGAGAGGTATCTATCCGTAAGGGAATGCATATTTGTCCAGGTCAGGTATCGGATCGCCGAAGCGGTAAAGCAACAGACTCAATGATCAAGATCACCTGATAAGGGCGTGTAAACTTACTTGGACCAAGGGGGAGGACCAAGATTCTTCAACATAGATGCATCTCTGTTCAATAAGCCCAGAGGCGCTTAAAATATAGAGGCATTTATTCATAATTACGACCAGGCATTACTCCCCTAAGGAAGAATAATATATTCAGCTCGTGGTTTGAGCGGTGGAGGCGGTCAGATGGAGGACGACAACACGATATTCATCGGGAAGAAGCCTGTTATGAACTATGTGCTCGCCGTGGTCACGCAGTTCAATAATGGTTCCAACGATGTGCTTATCAAGGCCCGTGGGAAAGCCATCAGCCGGGCAGTGGACGTGGCCGAGATAGTGCGCCGGCGGTACATCCGCGATGCAACGATCAAAGACGTCCGACTCAACACCGAGACCCTGAAGGGAGAGGGGGGTCGCGATGTCAATGTATCATCTATAGAAATTCAAATTTCCAGACAGGCCCCTCAGGTCGAGATCACATAGGCCATGTTCTCAAGCAGACGCAGTTGTCTCTCTTCCAGCACGGCGGGGTTTATCGGAATCAATAATATGCCGTTGGATGAGATGGCCTGATCTACCAGGGCATGAAGGAACTTGGCCACTTGGGGGAAGTCTCCGCTCTGTATGATCATATAGTCTGTCCCCTCGAACATGACTACTCGACCAGGTCCGTCTTTCATGAACTTGCTTGTTACGCTGCTGATCCGACCTGGATCTGATGGAGATAGGCAGGGGTAGGAGCCATCCCGTACCATTTCCTGTCGGGTCAGCCAATACATATCGGGAGTGCCCCTCAGTCTCTCTTCGAGGTCCCCAGGATATCGGCGAGATATGATAAGTCCCTCGGAACCGGCGGCAAGTAAATTGTTGAACACATTCACCGCCTTACTCAGGCCGACCGATTCTATCAGATAACCTTTCCCGGGCGTCACCGTGGAGGTGACGGTCACAGGCTTGCTGATGAGATCTACTCCGCTCTCTTCTCGTATCTGAACCTTTCTTTTATACACCATGGGACTGATGGACTGCCGTTTACTCTTGGCCATTACCTGGACTTCACGTGAGGAATATCCCCTGGTAGTCAATCCAATAAGCTCGTCCCATGCGCGATTCAGGCCTTCTTCGTAGCCCTTTATATAACCTCTATAGAAATCCCAACCTTCTGACAATGCATCCCGAAAAATACAAAGGCTTGCGCTGATAAATATTCTTCTAGGAAATCCTTCGCAGACGGAAAGATCGATCACAGCGTTCAAGCACCCATTGGATAAATGACCAGGGAATGCAAGCGACACATCTCCACCCGTTGGTGCAATGGGTGTACAGAGAGGTCGCCAATAGCACGATTGACACGGCCCTGTGTTGGACCCCTGCTCTGCGCGGTGAATGCGCATATCTCCAACATGATTGAAAGCCCAACGCAGCACGCCGCTGAACATGGCGCCCAGCTTCGAGAACTGAAGATCCTTGGTCTGCATCCTCATGGTGTAAATGGGTGCCGGGATCAATTGGGGGGGAATGGAGTTATCGCCTACCAGGGTCCAGACCGAACGTTTTAACCCCTTCATCTCCCTTGAGGCAAATATGCGACGGCGGGCCCGGTTCAGGGGTATCAAGAGGACGTCCAAGACATTGGAGAAGGACATCCTGGAACGATCACGCAAGCTGGCCAAGGATCCCGGGCTTCTCATGCCACATTGTGCCCGGGAATGTCGGAGATGTGGGATACGCAAATCCGTTGACAAGATGTATAAAGTGGCGGAGAAGCAGGACGACCCTCGTAAACTGAATCACGCTATGAACTGGGGAGATCATATGGTGCGGGCCTATGCTGCCACAGTATCCCTGGCCGAGGCTGGCAAGGTGCCCTATCTCGCCTCTGGCAAGACGCCCATGGGGGATGTCTCCTACGCCGTGCGCGGCAAGGTAGAGAGGGACAAGCTCATTGGAGTACAGAACTACGATCACCCAGAACTCAGGCTATTGGCTTACTGGAAGATCGCCAAGCGTGATAATCTGCATTTATATTCCATGGAAGATTATCTATTCTGCTCCCCCGATGGCCCCAGGCCGCCAGAGCAATACGTGGAGGAAGTGATCGCCCTGCTTCCTTACGATCTTGATGAGGAAGGGCGCTGCCCTCACAAGGATGCAGTGGAGCGGTTGAGGATACGGTGGAAGAGTGCTGACATTTCTATAGAGATATGCCCAGATTGCGCCGTCGATGTAAATTCAATGCATATATTAGCCAGCCGAATCGCTGCCAACGATCCAGTCGATGACTTTGAGGTGGATGTGCCATTTGAACTGCGGGGAGATGGATTTGACCTTGAGAGTGAGGTGAAGGTCGACACCGATCTGGCACAACGATATCGCCGTGGCGAGCTGACCGATGCTGCTTTCATCAGGGAGCACGCCTGCGAGCGACTCAAGAGGATACGCGCCTCTGGGAAGGAGATCTACATCCTGGGAGACGTGTGCCTGGGCCAGGACCGTTCTTCGTTCCTTTCCCGGCTACGCGGGGGTGAAGCCGAGATCGAGGCCCTGACGGGGTTCCTATCAACGCATCCCATGGCGATAGTCTCTCGTTCAGATCATGCGGCCAACCTGCTGGCTGACCTATGGCCAGAGCATCGTGATGCTCTCCTCTCACAGGTGGCATCCCCGGAAACATTACAGAAGCTCGCTCAGAATTCTCGCGACCTGACGCCGGCTCAAGCGATAGCCGAGGCAAAGCGCGCCGAGCTCTCAAAGCGGATAACTGCCAGGCTTCCCAACTACACCGATATGGGGCCAGTGGCAGCTCATGCTGACCGTCTGGCCAAGGCTTTCCTCACCGAGGGGAAGGACTCGGTGGTAAGGCATGCGGAGAAGATCAAGGCCAGTGATCACAAGCTTCGTTCGATCTCCTATGCTTTCATGGCGGCAGTCGGCAAGGGCGAGTCAAGATCGTGGCAATTTACTCGGGAAGAGAGGGACTTTGGCGAATATCTTGCACCCTTTGCCAAGAAGCTCCTGGAGGAGGAGGGCGATGGCTACCACGATGCACTCCAGTTGCTTCTACAGGCATCGGGGAGCGGGGAGATGCTGAAGCGCAACTAATCAAGTACGTGGACGTCCAGAACCATGTGCGATACTCCTGGAGAATACGACTTCACCTCTCGGGAGAACGCTATCTCTAGCCGGCGCCCGCCACTTGCCCGTTCCAGTCGCTTAAAGGCCTCTTGCGGATAGACCGCTAGAGGAAAAGTATCTTGATAATGTAAGATGCCGCCTGGCTTCACCAGGGAGAAGGCCTTTTCCAAAAACTGGTGCGTCGTACGCACGTAACCCATCATGACGCGGTCGGCGAACCCCTCGCCAGGGAGGTCGCGGTTATCCCCCAGGATTGGTTGGACAATATCTTCGACGTGGTTAAGGGCGATGTTCTCCACAAGGTAATGATGAGCGAGAGGATTGATCTCACAGGCGATGACCCTGTCGGCGTGGGCGTGCACGGCGAAGGGTAGCGTCCAGTAACCGATCCCTGCGAACATGTCCACCACTGTCTCACCATGGCAGTCCAGGGCAGCCATTCGCAATTTCTCGTCGATGTTGCCGGAGGAGAACATGAGGTTGGCGGCATCCAGTTTATAATAGAGGCCATTCTCGAAGTGAACCGTCTCAGTGCCTTGACCGAACAGCACCTCCATCTCAGGTGTGCGATGGATGCCATTGATCTTGCCGATCTCCTGGAGGACTACGCGAACACCAACCGCTCTGGCATACGCGCTACCTATCTCCTTTCGACGCGGAAGGAGTTCATCGGGAAGACGCAGCACCAGTACGTCGCCCACTTTCTCCCACTTACGGGGCAACAGATCTTCCATTTCAGGAGAAAAATGAAGGAACTGACAGACCTTCTCGAATGGAGATATAAAGCAGCTTCTCTCTTCTGCGTCTCCATCTATTATCTCTCCCCCCAGCGACCTTATGAAGGTGTCATCAGCAGTGTCAAGGATGGGGATGAAGACGTAGCCGTCGCGATCGACGATGCGGCGGTCCTTGCGAACCATCCTTCGTCGGGCCAGTCTCTTACGGAAGGTTTCTGCCTCCGCCCTGGGGATCTTGGCGATGCGCACGCTCGTCCCGCCTTCTAGATGTTTAGCGCCCTTGCTCCCGGCGGATGAGGGAGCGTATGATCTGAGGGGAAAACTTGAGCAATGATGGCAATGTTCTCAACATGGGCCTGACAAGTTTGGACGGATAATCAATGTCTCCAGTGGACAACACCTTTTTGGCGTCCTCGCGGTCAAGCAGTTTGCCAAGCTCATCCAGATTCTCATCGCTCATTCCCACATAGGCCTTCCGGATGAGCACCCCCCTTTCCAGCTCTTTACCGATATCTGCCCGCCAATGTTCCTCATAGGGGGCGAGGGAATGCTCAGAAAAGTCACCCTTCTCGACAGCGTCCATAGCGGTTTGAGCAGCCAGCTGGGCCGCCTTCATGCCCGTGTATAATCCCCCTCCAGATAGCGGTTTTACATGGCCCGCGGCATCGCCTACCACCATGATATTATCCGCAATGGTCCGCTTGAGGGGCCCAATGGGAATCGCCCCGGAGACAAGCTCTCTCCGTTTGGCATTTTCGAGGCCGCGCCGTTTGAGCAGGGCGTTGAGATATTCGTTTGGGGTGCCGTGGCCCTGAGATATGCACAGGCCAACGCGAGTATACTCTCCGCAGGGAAGTACCCAGGCGAAGAAGCCAGGGGCGACCTTCTCTCCAATGAATACCTCTGCTTTGACCTGATCTTCCAACTCGACGTCAAGGTCGACCTGGATGCCTCGCACAATCTCCTTGAATGCCCCCATCCCCGCATCCCTGGCAACCCCTGATTTGTATCCATCTGCGCCCACAATGAGGGGTGTGATGACAAAGCGCTCACCTTGGGGCCCTTCCAGTTTTATCTTGACCTTATCTCCAGCACGTACGAATCCCTTGAAAGAATGGCCGGTTAGAATATCAGCGCCTGCATCCTGGGCACGTTGGGAACAGATCTCATCGAAACGGCGACGATCGATGATTTTTGCCTTTACCTCGTCAGAAGGCACCTCCAGCACCCTGCCGCCGGGGAAGTACAATTTAAGTCCGGTAATGGTGTTGATAACAGTCTCTTCTGCCTCTGCCATTTTCACGACTCGAGGATGAATAATGCCGGTGCATTGCACTGGAGAGCCGATTGCATCATGCTCTTCCACCACCATGGTCTGCAGTCCGGAGGCGTGGGCGGCGACGGTGGAGCCTACTGGGCCTCCTCCCACAACCATCAGCTGTGGATCCATGGCCTCGAAGAATCCTGCACCCGTATTTTAACTCTTCCCGTCTGCTAATTTTTGTACAATTATGAATAACAGGGATTATTTAATGGTCTTCAGAATGGTTAGAAACTCTCATTCATTGATAGATGTGTTCGTCAGAGATGGAAGACGTTCAGTTATTTCAAAAGCGGACTGTAATCTGGTGGCTTAAAAGAGAAAAGGATTGTAAGGGGTTTATTCCTTCGACATCTTGGCCCAGTCATCCTGGAATCTCTTGATGCCGATATCGGTCAGAGGGTGATGAAGCATCTTCTTCAGCACCTCATATGGAATGGTGGCTATGTGCGCGCCCATCCTTGCTGCCTGAGTGACATGGATAGGATGCCGCACAGACGCAACGATAACCTCAGCGTCAAATTCGTATGCGTCAAGGATGTCCATGATCTCTGCAATGAGATTCATGCCCTCCTCTCCGATATCGTCGAAACGGCCGACGAATGGAGAGATATACCTCGCCCCGGCCTTGCAGGCGAGAATTGCCTGAGCTGCAGAGAATATCAGTGTCATGTTCACCGGGATGCCTTCGGAGGCAAGTGTCTTGGTCGCCTTCAGGCCTTCCTCGGTCATGGGGACCTTGATGACCACGTTCTTATGGATCTTCGCGAGCTTGCGTGCCTCTGCGACCATGTCGGCTGCCTGGGTGCTCATTACTTCGGCACTGATTGGACCGTCCACGATCTTGCAGATCTCACTGACGAGAGTCTTAAAATCAGTATTCTCCCTGGCCACCAGGCTTGGATTTGTGGTTACTCCATCCAGTATGCCCCAGGTATTCACTTCGCGTATCTTATCGATGTTAGCAGTATCTATAAAAATTTTCATTGTTTCTTTCTCCTCATGACCTCTTCGGCGGCGAGGGCAACCCTTTCTGATGTAAGGCCATAACGGCGCATCAGTTCTTCACTTTCTCCAGACTCGCCGAAACAGTCCGGGGTGCCTATCAGTTTGAGTGGGACTGGACAATATTCTCCAAGCACGACGGCAACAGCACTCCCAAGGCCAGATACGGTGGTGTGTTCCTCGGCGGTCACAACTGCGCCTGTTTTCTTGGCCGAGCGGAGCAGTGTGACTTCGTCCAGTGGCTTGACTGTGGACATATTGACCACTTCTGCATGGATCCCGCGTTTCTCCAACTCCTCCGCCGCATCCATGCATACGGCAACCATCTGGCCGCAACCGACCAGCGTGACATCAGAGCCTTCCCGCAGTACGGTGGCCTTCCCAATTGCAAATTCCGAATCCATCGTAGTGAGCATGGGCACGTCAGCGCGTCCCAGACGCACATAGCATGGTCCAGGATGGTCAACGCATGCCTTCACTGCCTTGTATGCCTCGATGCCGTCAGCTGGCACAATGACTGTCATATTGGGAAGCGATCTCATTAGGCCGATGTCTTCCAAGGCCTGATGCGATGCACCGTCGCCACCAACGGTGATTCCAGCATGGGTGGCCACGATCTTAACGTTGAGATTTGGATATGCGATAGACTGACGTATCTGATCCCAGCAACGCCCGGTGGCGAAGACCGCAAAGGTCGATGCGAACACCACTTTGCCACTGGTGGCCAATCCTGCAGCGGTGCCCATCATATTCTGCTCGGCTATGCCGCAGTTAAAGAATCTCTCTGGAAACTTCTTGGCGAACTCGTTGGTGCGAGTACTCGATGATAGATCCGCATCCAGAACCACGACCTCAGTGCGTGTCCTGCCCAGTTCGGTCAGCGCGTTGGCGTACTCCTTCCTCTGACTGGTATATACCCATTTCATGGCTCTTCCCCCAGTTCCTTTAGGGCGATGCGGTACTCGTCCTGGTTGGGAGCCTTGCCATGGAATGCTACTGCCCCTTCCATGAAGGAAACGCCCTTGCCCTTGACAGTATGGGCAATGATCATGGTGGGCTTACCCTTGTTCTGAGAGGCTTTGTCACACGCTTCCAGGATCTGACGCATGTCATGTCCATTGATCTCCAGCACATTCCATCCGAAGGCGCGCCATTTGTCCGCCAGCGGCTCAAGGGACATGACCTTCTCAGTAGGTCCATCGATCTGCATCATGTTGCGATCTATGAAGGCGGTGACATTGTCCAGTTTATAGTGGGCGGCCAACATGGCGGCTTCCCAATTCTGTCCCTCCTCCATTTCCCCATCTCCGCATAGGCAGTAGATCCTGCCCAACTTTCGGTCTAATTTGGCCGCCAGAGCCATGCCGTTGGCAACACTCAGCCCCTGTCCCAGAGACCCGGTGGATATTTCCACGCCAGGCGTCTTCTGCCGGCAGGGATGCCCCTGTAGGTAAGACCCAAGCTTGCGCAGGGTGTGCAGGTCCTCCACGGGAAAATATCCCGACTCAGCCAGTGCGGCGTAATATGCCGGGGCTGCGTGACCTTTGGAGAGTACGAGGCGGTCCCTATCCTCCCATTGAGGATCTTTGGGACGATGATTCATTATCTTGAAGTACAGCGCGGCGAAGATATCTGCATAGGATAAAGAGCCGCCAGGATGGCCCGACTGGGCTGCAAACGTCATCTTGATAACATGGCGGCGAATCAAGTTTGCCTTCGTTTCTAACATTTTAATGGTTTGGTCATTATATAAGGTCAAGTGGACACCTCGAGGTGGCTAAGGGTCGGGTGAATAATCGGGCTACCATTAAAAAACTTTCCCGAAGTGGGCCATAGTTCAGTAGCCATTGTGCTGGAACGAGTAATCGCTCCTTGGCTTATATCTTTCAGAAAGATAAGAAAGGATGGGGTTGGAAAAGGTTTACTCTTCAATCGCTCTCGATCCGTGGAGCAAGTAAGTAGTCCACATTGCCTCTCTGATCTGCGATCTCAAACTCCAACTTGACGGGGTAATCGGTCCCCAGATTGATGGATACTCCTGATCCGGCAGGGATAGAACGCACCATGTTGGAGAAATAGTCTAGAGGGAATAAGCTCCTTACATCCTCGATACAATCAAGCGAGATGAGAAGGTCCTTGGGAAGGCGAAGGGAGACAGAATCAGTGTCGCCCTCGGTGTACATCTCGAACCCATCTGGGCCGGCGTTAAGGGCGATATGATCGCTAATTACTTCTGCGGCGCGGATTCCCTTCTGCAACTCGTCTGAGGATACCTCCACTTTGGCCGGGAAGGTAAGGTTGGGGACTCTGGGGTCGCTCATGCCGGTAATGTCTACGAGATTCATGCGGCGGGTAATGTTGCCGACCCGGATTATGAGGCGGTTCTTCTCCTCATCCTGTTCCATCTCGATAATGTCACCTGATCTGGCTAGGCGTAAGACCTCCTTTATCTTATCGAGGTCTATTCCCAGTTCAGTCTCGTCAGCCGCGTATTCTTCGAAAGCGTTCTTCTCGACTTCCATCTCGATCATAGCCACATGGGCTGGATCTACAGCCTTAAGATTGAAACCGTTGGCGTCGATATTGAACTTGGCTTCGTCCACAAGCGTGGAGACCACTTCGACGATGCCCTTTAAGGTCTCCGACTTGATCTTAGCATGAAACATTAATTTCCCCCAAATCTAGCAGGTTCATAGTAAACACATTTCCTGTAATAATAATTGCTTCCATCCGATGCTGCCCATGCTGGATCAGTATTTTCGCCATTTATGGCCACATTTGACACAGGTCAAGAAGGTCGTCTCTGGTTCGTCGGCCTTGCGTGTCTGTCTAAGATACCAGTATGCTTTCCCATGACTGCACTTAGGGCAACAGGTATCGGTTGTGGGCATGATGCTCTCTGCCGATCCCATTACAGGACAATCCTCCACTTCCTTCTTGTTCATCGCGGTCCGGATGGTGGTGGTCGATCCTTTGGCCATCTTGGCGGCTTCCTGCTCATAGGCGCACCGAGGGTTTACGCAGATGAGTTCGGTATTACCCTTTTCCTTCGGTCGCATTATGCCGCCACACTTGGGACAGAACATTCTAAAACCAATTCTCGAAATTATTGCACCTATAAAAGTATTCTGGACTCGCCCCTACCAGTATCAGATGAATTCCCAATCTCTCTGATCTAGGGCGGTGCGGGGTCTTGGAGTCCGCTCCTCCGCGGCCCGGCGGACCCTTCGTTCTATCTCTCTCTGTTGGGCCACCATGCTCTGGACCCTGTCGCGGAGAGCCTGCCGTTCCCTCAATGACATCGAATCTTCATCTGCTTCATAGAGTGCCTGATGCGTCGAGCGCAAATGAGGCAGCCAATCGTCATCACTCTTTCCTGCGATTGCGTCCAGGTCGCCAAAGCCGCGCCCGCCTTCTCTTCTTTCTCTAGTAGGCTCGCTCTGGAATGTGTTGCCTTCCAACACGACCGTTGTGTTGTTGCCCCTGCTCATCTTGCTCAGCAGCTCAAGTTCTCTGCGGTTCTGCTGGGACAGCACGCCGCCGATGTAAGCAAAGGCGACGGTGATGATGTAGCTGTCGAAGCCAAGAGAGGTAGCGGTCTGCAGAGAGGAGAAGAATGATGTGAGATACATATTCACGAATTCTATGTAGGGCTGAACTACCGGGACGTATGTGGTGAAAAGAACCATCATTGCTGAAGGTGTCACATCAATGCCGAACCACACTGTAGGAATGTACTCCAGATTCACCAGATAGGCAATGATGAAAAAGAATCCTACGGGAATGATGGCCGCTACTGTTCCTTTCCATGGAGAGCCTGCCCTCCTGCCACCAACGTAACCGGCGATCATCTGTCCGAATATTGGTAACCACCATAGTAGGAGAGAAAGGGCAAAAGTGTACTTGGTGGCACTCCAGAAACTATAGACTATGGGGCCATTGAATTTCCTGGCCTCTATGTCATCATATGTATCGGAGAGCGTATATACGCCATTGCGTACCAGTGAACTGGTCGTCTCGTCACGTACCCGAGATCTCCTTCTTGAGAGCAAACCCATCCCCTAAGTCAGACGTTCGTCCGACGGAATTGGTTATGCATTGGATACTATAAATGTTTTATCACCTGCCAAAAATAGTGAAAGAAAAATAGCCCCGCTTAGCGAGGCATGTAGAATGGCATGCCATTGGCTTCGAGGGCCAGGCGTGTGCTTTCTGTGGTGACTGCAGAAGGATCGATCTGATGACGCAGGATATCGTCCAACGGGTATTCTAGGAATTCAGCGAAGGCCTTCAGGCGATCCAGAGGGAATGATTGCTTCCCCACCAGTATTTGTCTGACGCTCCATCCAGGGTGTACGCGGGAGCGGTATCCAAGCTCCCTCCCCAGCTGATTGATGCTGCCGGCCTTGTCGATACCCATCTTGATGAGCGTGACTCGGAAACCCGAGCTAAGCCAGATCTTGGATGGTATGCGACGTCGCCTCCGACAGTGAATCTCCATGGCTTCTTTCTCGGACACGAGAAATGTGAAACTCATCATGTTTATTAACTCTTTCTACAATCTGTTTTTAACGAAGATTGGTGCGAAGCAGACTGTGTGGCCCACTCTTCCACCCTCATTTTTTGCTATCCATCATTTACTTATACTATCTTCTTTGTAGCGGTGCTAGAATCAGGCATGGGGAACTTCCGTAAGATAGTAAAGTTAAGAACGAAGGCGGAGGGGGATATCATTGATCTCACTGCCTTATTGGAGGGGGCCGTCAAGGAATCGAAATTTCAAGAGGGCATCCTATGCGCCTTCGTAGCCCACTCCACCTGTGCCCTTTTTACCATTGAAAATGAGGGAGGCCTGCAGAAGGATATGCGGGATGCTCTTCAGAGACTGTTCCCCAAAGAGATAGAGTACGATCATCACCGCCGATGGGGAGATGGTAATGGTCACTCTCACATTCGTTCGTCGTTCCTTGGACCGTCCTTAACAATTCCCTTCCATCAAGGAACTCTGGACCTGGGGGCTTGGCAGCAACCAGTCCTTATGGAGCTGGACAATCAAGGGAGGGATAGAAAATTGATCATACAAATTATTGGAGATTATTAGGAGGTAATTGATATGAAGCTTAAGTTCCTCGGCGGCGCCGAGGTCGTAGGGAAGATGGGCCTACTTCTTCAGAATAAGGGGGCCAGTCTTCTCCTTGAATATGGCATGACTGCCTCAAAGCCGCCGCAATATCCCCTGGCTGCGCCGCCAGTAGACATGGCATTCCTAACACACAGTCATCTCGATCATTGTGGTATGTTGCCTTGGCTATGCGGGAAATATGATACTGAGGTGGTCGCCACTCCGATCACCATTGATGTGGTCGAACTGCTAGTACGCGACTCTCTCAAGATCGCCGGTATCGAGGGATATCCCAAACCGTTCAACCAAGAGGACATCCAGACTCTTATGCGCAATTTCACTCCCATGACTTACGGCGAGATCATGGATGTGGGGGGCTTTGAAATAGAACTCCACCCTGCTGGCCACCTGCCGGGGGCGACCATGTATGAGCTGAGGGGAGATCAGACCACTCTATTCACGGGAGACCTGCACACTTGCAACATGCGTTTGGTATGGGGGGCTCATCCCGTGAAGTGCGACAATCTCATTATTGAGGGTACTTATGCTGGGCGAACCCATCCTGACCGTCTTAAGACCGAGTATGCGCTCATCGAGAAAGTTAAGGAGATTGTGGAGAGTGGAGGTAGGGCCATCTTGCCGTGCTTTGCTGTTGGTCGTACGCAGGAGGTCATGCTCCTTCTCAAGGACCTAAAATACAATATGTGGGTCGATGGCATGGGAAAGACCATCAGCCGATATTATCTCGACCGGCCGGAGTACGTGCGCAACGAGAAGGCCCTAAGAGCGGCCAAGCGCAGGTTCCGTGAGGTGCGAACCCCGTCGGACCGTCGCCGCGCCCGGCGGGAGGCCCAGGTTATCGTAACCACTGGAGGGATGCTTGATGGCGGCCCCGTGCTCACATACATAGAAGATGTCAAGAACGACCCCAAGAGCGCCATTCTCCTGACAGGCTTCCAGGTGGAAGACTCCAATGGCAGCCGGCTTCTGAGTGAGGGAGTCATTAATGTTCAGAACGTCAAGGAAGAAATCCCTCATCCTGTCAAGATTAAGTGCCAGGTAGAGATGTATAGTCTCTCTGCCCATGCGGATCACAACGAGCTAATGGACTTCATCAACGCCTGCGATCCAGAGAAGGTCGTACTAATGCACTCGGATGATCGTCAGCCCCTTGCCCAGGACATCGAAGCTTCTGGAATGGAAGTCATCCTGCCCATGGCAGACGAGGAGTTCACACTGTAGGCCGAAGCCAAGTTGTATGCTATCTGGTGATGCTGTCATGAACTGGGTCGAATCATTTCTCTGTGAAGATGTAGGTCAGGGCGATATTACCACTCTTGCCCTGGTTGGGAGTGAGACTGGGACGGCTCGGATCAAGACTAACGAGGCTTGCGTGCTAGCAGGCCTGGATGAGGCCATTGAGATATTTCGTCATCTTGGCATTCAGGCAGTGCCCCTGGCAGAGGATGGGGATACCGTAGCAGCGGAGGCCAGTGTACTGTCGATAGAAGGCCCATTACGCGCCATCCTCACGGGAGAAAGACTTGCACTCAATATGCTCATGCGCATGTCTGGCATAGCCACCATCACTCAGGGTATTGTTCACGCTTGCCGCCAGCGTAATCCTGCAAGCCTGGTGGCGGCAACGCGCAAGACCACTCCCGGTTTCCGTAAATTCGAGAAGAAGGCAGTGGCACTGGGCGGCGGCGACCCCCATCGTTATGGCCTCGACGATGCCATCCTGATCAAGGATAATCACATTGCAGTAGTGGGAAGCATAACCGAGTCAGTTAAGCGAGCCAAAAAAGTCTCTTTCACCAAGAAGGTGGAGATTGAGGTAGAAGACCTTGGTGGTGCGGAAGAGGCCGCCAAGGCCGGGGCAGATATAATTTTACTAGACAACATGAGTCCGGAGGAGGCGAGGAGATGCACGGAGGCCGTACGAAGGGTGAACGATCGCATTATCGTTGAAGCCTCCGGAGGAATCACTCCAGAAAATGCCCCCGATTATGCGGAAGTGGTCGACGTGGTCTCTCTAGGCTGGATCACCCACTCCGCCCGTGCGGTGCATTTCAGCCTCAACGTCCTTGAGGTTAGATATTAAGCACGAGCTTGTTGCGATGATATCTCAGTCCAATGCGTTCGGGCGATGCTCCCATAGATAACGCGAGGAGTTCGGAAAGGTGCAGCACTGGGAACTCTTTCTGCTTGAGATCGAACTGGATAAAGCAGAATGGGCAAGGTGTCAGGATGGCCTGGGCATTCCAATCGGAGAATGAATGTATGACGTCAGAGAGCATATCATTGGAGAGCTTTGCGTCTACGCCGGCAACCCCTCCTCCGCAGCACTGGGGCCAGTCGTCTGGCCGGACCACCCTCGCCCCCGTCCATGAAGTCACCTCGATCAACATCTCTGGACGGAACGATTGATCCATCCTCAGCACCTCGCTTGGACGGAGCATGTGGCAGCCAGGGTGGGCGGCCACGAGAAGATTGATTGGTGCAGTCACCACCGAGCGCACCTTTTCCTCACCTAGCTGGTGGATGAACCCGGCCAGATGATGGACGCGGACCTCTCCGCGATACTCTCGACCGATCTCCCTCAGGATCCCATTCACCTTTTTTCGTAGGACAGCGTCCTGGAGGCGGCGCCTCGCCTCCTGTAACGACATATAGCATCCGTTGCACAACGTAAGGATATCTCTCCCTTCTTCTTCGGCGATGGATAGCAGCCGTGCTGCCGAAGCCAGCCAAGTGTCATGTGCCATGGTGCGAAGGCCGATGGGTTCGACACAGCAGGTTGCGCCAGGGAGGGGGGCATGGTCTACGTCGAGGCGGTCAAGGACCAGGCGGCTGGATGCCTCTATGAAGGGCAGGCGGGCAGGGATGAGGCAGCCTGGAAACACGAACACTGGCTTAGTCAAGGTCCAAACCTCCCAGTCCTGTGCGCCTCGCGATTTCCCTCGCCTCCTCAACTGCCTCCTTCGATGGCGCAGCATCTTCTAGGCCGAGCTGGCGTCGCATCTTCCTGGTCATGCCTGTATGAGGGAAGCATGAACCTGTCTGAAGATACCTTTTTGCCTCTTCTCGGAAATGTTTTGGCAAATTGCCACTCTGAGCCGCCTCTTCCCTCAGCAGGGCGATGACTTCGGCAGGTCCTGCGTTGGAAGGACACTGCTCGGAACAGGAGAGGCAGACGGTGCATAGCCAGATCGTGCTTTCTTCAGCGGCGTCAAGAGTTCCGACCGACGCACGATGCATTATGCTTAGACAATCTATCCCGCCATGACGTCCGCTTGGGCAGATCTCCGCGCAGACTCCGCACTGTTGGCATCTACCAAGGGTGGAGCCACGTTTCTGCATTTCCCGGTCCTGCATAGAGTTATAGTCTGTCCTTCGCACGGCTCGGTCAAGTACTCCCATGACTTAAACATCTTACCTCTTTGTGAGGGGGTAGAGGAACGATTAAGTGCAAGGGCGATACTCTCATTCGCATGGATATATCCAAGGAGAAGTGTAGATATTGCGGCGAGCAAGCCAAGTATTTCCAATTTGCTACCTTCATCTGTGACAAGGATGAATGTGCTCAGAAGGCTGCAGAAGATCGGGGCGGCCCTGCTGGACATATAAAGGCGAAAATGGAACGGGAAGCGCGCAAGCAGGGCTGAGTAGAAGATATCCACGCCGCCATCTCACATCTTTCTGGCTGAATCTTGTGGCCATCTGATGCATAGACCTTTTGCCGCTCAATCTCACCAGTCCTTCTCCTTCGACTAGAAAATACGCCCCTCAGAATAGCCTTTACAGGGATGAACGAGGCAGAGCTCTATGGATTCCTCAGTCCCATGTCGAGTCGCCAGCTCATCTATATTTTACTTCCCTCCCCCTGCAGCGAAGGCATTAACCGTGCGGAAAAACTCTCTACTCCATGTCGCCAAGACCATCTCAGCAGAAGGCGTTCCCGACCTATGCTAATGGCCTCATCAGCCCCCTTCTCAAAGCATTCCAAGCCAAATCATACATCCACTCGACTGGGGCGCATGACCCTGATGATACGTACTGCCGGATCATACTGCCTCATCACCGCTCCGGCCAGTATCCATTTATGCGAAAAAAAGGGTTTACGCCTCTCACCTTTCTCAGACTTCTGAGGGTCACGCCATGCTTGGAGAAGTTCCAAATATTCTCAGTACTTCCGATGTAAATATGAAAATCATTGGTTTTATCAAAACATCACTACTTGATTGGGATGGTCATGTGGTAGCATCCATATATCTTCCAGGCTGCAACTTCAGGTGTCCCTTTTGCCACAACCCTGATGTGGTCCTTCACCCAGAGACCTTTGATGAGATTCCCCTAAAAGAGATAGAGGAATTCGTCAGAGACCATGCCGATTTCCTAGACGGGGTGGTGGTGACTGGGGGCGAGCCCACAATTCATAAGGATCTGCCAGACCTAATTCGTAGTCTCAAATCCCTGGGCGTCAAGGTAAAGCTGGATACCAATGGTTCCAATCCTGACATGCTTAAGGACCTCATAGAGGCCGGCCTCATCGATTATGTGGCCATGGATCTAAAAGCTCCCCTCAATGAAAAATACGATGAACTCACCGGCATTTCTACCCCTCTAGGTGATATCAAACGCTCCATTGATATTCTGGAATCATCTGGGATCGACCATGAGTTCCGTACCACCCTTGTACCTATCCTCCTGACGGTTCCCGACGTGGAGGCCATGGCCGCCTATATTGGCGGGACCAAGAAATACGCGCTGCAACAATTCCGTCCAGGGCGCACTCTAGACCCAAATCTGGAGAAGGTCTCACCTCTTTCCAGCGCAAAGGTGCGAACCATGGCCGAGAGGGCCAAGCTGTATGTCCGCAAGGTCGTGATCAGAGGAGACTTATAATTATCCATAAGGGGGAGGTCAGCAAACATCTTTTAGTAGCGGCCCTACAATTCACATTCTAAATTTATTATAGTATATATTGGATGGTTTAGAATGGGGCCCATCGGCAGACTCAAGACCTATATCGAAGGCTATGATCACACATTGGAAGGAGGCATTCCCAAGGGCCACATCGTACTCATGGCTGGCACTCCGGGAACCATGAAATCCTCTCTGACCTACTACATCCTTTATAATCAGGCCAGGATGGCAGGGGCGACTTGTGTATATGTTACTCTGGAACAATCCCGCAATTCTCTCCTGAAACAAATGGAGAGGATGGGTATGCACACCGAGGAGGTCAAACACTCCCTTCACGTCCTTGATCTCGGGCTCATCCGCAAGAATCTCAAACACGTGGCCGATGGGAATTCATGGCTACAGGTCTTCAAGGGGTATTTGACCAGTCTCAAGAATGATATGAATTTCGACATAATCGCCATTGATTCCTTGGGTGTGCTTGAGACGCTCTCGGAGATGTCCAATCGGAGAACAGATCTATTCTATTTTTTTGAGTGGTTGAGGGACCTCAACGCCACCGTGTTTCTGGTTTCAGAAGTATCGCCCGATCGGCTGTTTGAGGGCACCTATGATGAAGGTTATCTCGCTGATGGCATCATAACTCTAAAGATGCAAGTGGTCCGAGAGGTAGAAATTCAAAGGCGCATTCGCTGCGTCAAGATGCGGGAGACCAATCAGGACCCTTCCTATTTTTCCCTACTCTATAATCGGGGGCGCTTTCAGGTGACAAGGGCCATTAGCGAGTGATGGTGATAAGATGGCCCGCGTATCTGACTGTCCACGATGTGGGGCGGGACTAGGTCCCCGCGACCTGCAGTGTTGGAGATGTGGAGAGATGCTACGCTCCCCTGCGACAAGGCCCGCTTCCGCTGCTCAACCAATATCCTCTAGAATACGCGAGGTAAGTGTTCACGCCATTCCCAAGCCTAAGGCGTCCTCAGCGAGGTCCTGCAGTCTCACTGAGGGGCGGGGAGGGCGATACAGGGATTCTCAAGAACGGGAGAAGGAGTTGCGTCAGGAAGCAGAGGCGCTGGAGGCGGAGGCAGTGAAACTTGAAGAGTCTACATGCCGCCTCCATGAAGAAAAGAAAGCGCTCATCGAGAGGCAGCGCCAGCTCGACGTCCGAGAAGATGAGCTGGCTTCATTGGCCCTCGCTCTACAGCCCGCTCTGAAAGCAGTAGAGGAGTTCTATAGTGGGCCAGAAAAAGGCGCCTACGCGGCAGAGCTTGATGCTTTGCTCGACGCCAGACGAGATCTTTCCCCTGTCCTGGAGCAGGAGCGCAACCGCATTCGGGAGAAGGTCGAGAGAGATATGGCAGATAAGCTCAATCGCATCTCTCAATTGGAGGATGCGCTTAGGGCTGCCCATGCTCAGGTCGATGAAACACCGCTGTCAGATACTTCTCCGCCGATAGATATTGATGAGGCGATCCGGCAGATCGCCGAGCAGGCGGACAGGCAAATTGGCGTTGGTCTGGAATCCAGTCCGGATCCCGATCTATTCAGTACTTACATCGAGAAGCTGGATCAGATTCTTGCTGGAGGAATCCCAGAAGGCAGCATCATTTTGCTAAACGGTCCTGCGGGGAGCATGAAGACCTCTCTTGCTTATCAGGTACTTCACCATGCTGCTGCAAGGGACCATATCAAGGGCATGTTTTTCTCTCTAGAACAGGGTCGCGACACTTTGATACGGCAGATGGAGCGACTAGGCATGAGGCGTAACGATTCACTTGATGATCTAATGGTGGTCGACCTGGTTGAGCTACGTCGATCAATGAAAGGCCAGCAGGGGGACTGGCATAGCATCCTCATGAGATATGTGACGAATGTCATGCGGGAGGATCCCTTCCGTCTTTTTGTGCTAGACTCCTTGGAATCGTTCATGGCCATGTCCGAGCGCATTCTCAGCCGGGGAGAGGTACAGGACCTCTTTGACGGCCTCCGTGAGCTCGGTCTTACTGCGATAGTGATTTCGGAGACTCCATTAAAGAAGCTAGAAGATGGAGAACATATGGAACTCTACGTTGCCGATGGCGCCATTGAGCTGGCCATGAAGGAGACAAGAAATTTGCGCGTACAAAGATGGATACGATGCGTAAAGTTGCGAGGCGCCAATATTGATACCTGCTATTATCGTCTTCTCTGTCAGGAGGGGATGTTCTCAATATCTAAGCCCCTGGCAGAATATTCCTCTGGCATATGAATATAAATGGACAGAAAGGAATTAAATAATCTCAGGTCATCCCGTTCCGAGAGGTATCAGATTTTGCAGATCGAGCGCGTGAGGACTCACATTCAGAATTTTGACGAGAATATATAAGGAGGGATCCCCAAGAATCAGGTCGTACTGATATCGGGCACCCCTGGCACTATGAAATCCTCCGTTGCTTACAGCGTTCTTTATCACAATGCGCTGGAGAATGGTACCAAGTCAGTGTACATGACTCTCGAGCAGTCTCGAGATAACCTGCTCCAACAGATGAAGTCATTGGGCATGTGTGACGAGAAAGTTGAGAATTGCATTCAGGTACTTGACCTGGGGCTCATCCGAAAGTCCCTTACTCAGCTCAGTGCCAAGGGGACGTGGATGCAGGTCTTCAAAATGTATGCCAACAATCTCAAAAAAAGCTTTGATTATGATCTTCTAGTAGTGGACTCACTGGACGTGCTGGAGATGGCTGCACAGATGGGAGAGAACCGCCGTGCCGAGTTATTCTATCTCTTTGAGTGGTTGCGCAATCTCAATGTAACTTCACTGCTGATCTCTGAGACGGCCCCAGACAATATGTTCGATAGGCGCTTCGAAGAAGGATATCTCGCCGATGGCATCATCGCCTTAAAGCTCAAAGAGATCGGCGAGACCGATATTCAGAGGCGTATACGTTGTGTCAAGCTCCGCTCTACAAATCATAAGACTGGCTATTTTTCACTGCTCTTTGCAGATGGTAGGTTCCGTGCTACTCAGGTTATCACTGAGTGATCAGGAGAAGCTAGTCAGCCTAGTGCCAGTCTCCTCGCTTACCATGGACATTTGGCGGCAGATGTCGGCACATTCGCGGCACTTCTGAGCACAAGCGATCATCGCCTCATCATTTGGGAACATTTCGCAGCTCTCAGCGCAGGAGATGCAGATGTCAGCGCACAGCCGGCAGATGCGCCTCATGAAGTTAGAGTTGCGCAACATGCCATCCTCACTCATCTTGCAGATGTCGGCGCAGTCCTGCATGAGGGTGATGTGCTTTGGCCCAGCATGCTTAGCTCCTAATCGGAGACAGTAGGCAATAGTCTCAACACAGATCCCATGACAGTCTTGACAGTTCTCGATGCAACGCTCTACGATGCTCTCTCTCTGCATAACGGTGGTTCTGGTCATGTTCTCCTCAATTCTCTCTTGAAATCGGCCCCTATATGAGATTAGCTAAGAAAGAGGGGAGCAGATCTTGCTCCGCCTTTACTTAATGCCGATCTTTCGCTTTTTCTTAGCGGCTTGCTCTCTTTTTGGAAGTATCACGGTCAGCACGCCGTTCTCAAGTTTCGCCCCAATCTTTTCCTGATCTACGTCTTCAGGAATGGGCACTCGCCGATAGAATGACATATGGCCGCGCTCTCTGCGGATATATCCCTCGCCCTTCTCCTCAACACCCTTCTCCGTCTGGGCTTCAAGATATATCACGTCATCTCCGACCTCGATTTCGACATCTTCCCTGGCGACTCCTGGCAATTCGGCCTCCACGACATACTGCTTCTTCTCATCCCTGATATCCATTATAGGCATCCGAGCAGAGGGGTACATCGCGTCGTCGAAACCCATACGGAAGCTGTCAAACGCCCTCTCCATCTCTCGTAGGATGCTGAAAGGGTTCCAATAGTCTACTGGCACCATATTCATGTCTCTTCTTCGTCTATTCATTTTACACCTCTCATTAATTGTATAACTAATAGTTTGCAAATTTCAACTATACAACTACTAGTTTACAACTTGCATATCCATCATATGTTTGAGCATCTACATATATTTTTCGTAGCTTCGATACATATAATTTTGCCAACCAATGCTATATAATCATTCTCACATATTCCACACTCTCTGGCTATGTATGGAGAGGCCGCAATGTCCAAACTTTAATATAGGTTCATTTGGTTCAGCCGCTACGGGCTCATGGTCTAGTGGTTATGACGTCTCCCTCACACGGAGAAGATCGCCGGTTCGAATCCGGCTGAGCCCACTCACCATCATAGAATAATTAGACACATATCATGGATACGTTCGAACCCATGATGGGGCCAGCCAACTTTTCATTCATCTTCTTTCCTTGCCTAATCTATACATTTCATACACTCTGCACCCACTAACACACGTGCCCGAACCTGCAAATCCATCAATGTTTAAGCTCATTCATAATGGAACAGGGGGCTCATCTTCCTTGATGAAGGGTGGTCTTGAAGGGGGCGAATATGGATATACTCCTGGAAGGCAGGCGCGTAGGCTGGAGGATATGGTCTCCACCAGACACTTCAGCAGGGATGAAGTGCGTAATTATCTCTGATAACGGATTTCTGGAAATTCATCCGGCCCCATTACCTGAACAAAATAATATGGCCTGACACTTGCAATCAAATGATGTTCAGAAATCGATACCCTAATGGGCCATGTTCGTTATTGATAGATTCTCATATTATTATCTAATGACTCTATAGATGCGGAGCGGGATCTCGGCGAACGCTATATCTACGCTAAATCTATAGCGCTCTCACGTCACAGAGGCAATTTTGACGGAACAGATATGATTGTCCGTAAAAATATTACATAAAAAGATTATTTAATAATAATTCGGCATATCCTTTTAAGAGGCATTGATATTAACACCCTATAGCCAGATGAGCCAGTATCAACACGTTTGGCCAATGTATTTATAGAGGCTTACTATTCTCGCTTCAATGCTCTTGGACACCTATTTGCCAATAGCAATCTACGTCGTGATTGCCCTATTCGTCCCCATTTTTGCATTCTGGCTCAATAAGCTATTTAGGCCTGCCAGAGAGACTGCATTAAAGGAGACGACTTATGAGTGCGGAGAGGTACCGATAGGTGAAGCCCGGATCCAATTTCATTTCCAATTCTATATGTACGCGATTATTTTTGTCGCCTTTGATGTTATTACTATTTTCTTATTGATCTGGGCGTTGAACTTTGACGGCCTTACCATAGACGCGAAAGTTCTGATGCTATCGTTCTTCGCACTACTGCTGGTCGGGGTGTTCTACGCCCTGAAGAAGGAGGAAAAGATATGGATTTGAGCCTCTACCCTCAAGCCATGGCCATGAGTGCCAAGGAATTCGTTGATTGGTCCCGTGGCGTTATGGATGATCTTGCCCGTACTACCGGTGTCAAGAAGGCTGTAGATAAGATTGCGGACCCTTTCATTAATTGGGGAGTGAGGAACTCGATATATCCGCTTCACTTTGGGATCGCTTGTTGCGCCCTGGAGATGGCAGCGTGTTCTAGTCCCCGTTATGATAATGAGAGACTCGGGATGGTCTTTCGGTCCTCGCCCAGGCAGACTGATGTACTGCTAGTGAATGGATGGGTCACCCACAAATTAAGACCTGCCCTTCGCCGTCTGTATGAGCAGATGCCTGAGCCCAAGTGGGTCATAGCAATGGGCGAATGCGCCATAAGTGGCGGACCATGGTATGATTCCTACAATACCGTGCAAGGAGTGGACTCCTTCATACCCGTTGACGTTTACATCCCCGGGTGCCCCCCTCGACCGGAGGCAATGATTGACGGTTTCCTAAAGCTGCATACGAAGATAAAGAACTCCAAGATCGGCACGTTCATGGATGACTGAGGTGAGATACTTGGAAGAAAATACTATTTACACAGTTGAGCAAGTGAAGGACAGGATAGCT
Source organism: Methanobacteriota archaeon (assembly GCA_012519255.1). GTDB lineage: Archaea > Thermoplasmatota > Thermoplasmata > Methanomassiliicoccales > Methanomassiliicoccaceae > DTU008. The sequence continues at coordinate 37,142 of JAAYQQ010000034.1, forward strand.
CAAGAATTCCCTACTGAGGTAAAATTCGACACCAAGGTCAAACCTCGCCGGTTATTCATGAGTGCAGATAAGGAAATCCTGTTCAAATTGTGCACACTGTTGAAGGATCAGTTAGGTTTCGACCATTGCAGCCTTGTGAGTGGAGTGGATTGGACCGACCGTTTCCAGACTGTTTATCACATCTCCTCGTTTTCCAATAATATCACTGTCGAGATTGTGGTGGATCTACCACATGACAATCCTGAGGTCGATTCGATCACTCCCTTATGGGGAGGCGCCAACTGGCACGAGAGAGAGACCTACGATATGTTCGGCATCATTTTCAAAGGACATCCTAATCTGAAGAGACTTCTGCTTCCGGAAGACTACACTTTCTTCCCGTTGCGGAAGGACTTCGAGGTAGGAGGACTGTAAGATGGCAGAGATGTGGATTAATATGGGTCCTCAGCACCCCATGACTCACGGTCTATGGAATCTGAGGATCAAGGTCGATGGTGAGATCATTGTCGATTCTGAGCCAGTCATCGGCTACCTGCATCGCGGATGGGAGAAGATGGTTGAGGATCGTCTCTACCCCCAGATCATTCCCATGGCAGATAGGCTGTGCTACGGTTCTTCCTTTTCATGGAGTCACGTGTACTGCATGGCTGTTGAAGACCTGATGGGAATAGAAGTCCCCGAGCGGGCTCAATATATCAGGGCAATGTCTGACGAGCTGCAGAGGATCGGTAATCACCTCATGTGGCTGGGGGCGATTGGCCCTGACCTTGGAAATCTCACTATATTCCTTTACGCTCTCAGGGAAAGGGAGCTGTTCCTAGACCTGTTCACAAGCTTGTGCGGCGCTAGGATGACTTACAACTACTGCAGGATCGGCGGAGTTAGGAACGGGCCCCCACCAAACTGGGAGCGGGACCTGGTCAGGACACTAGATTACTTCGAAAAGAGAATGGATGAGTACGAAGATCTGGTCGACCGCAACGCACTATTCCGTATGAGGATGGAAGGACTCTCCTATCTCTCAGGCAAAGAGGCCGTAAATCTAGGTGTCACTGGCCCGAGCCTCAGAGGAAGCGGGGTGAAGTACGATATCCGTCACAACGATCCTTATGAGATCTATGACGAGCTCGACTGGCATATGTGTGTCAGAGACGAGGGCGACGTGTATGCGCGTTACCGCGTACGTATGGACGAGATGAGAATGTCCGTTCAGATCGTTAGAGATATTCTGAAGAAGATGCCCAAGTCAGGACCTATACGGGTCAAACCACCACGCGAAGCCCCAGTCGGGACAGGCATGGCAAGGATAGAAGACCCTCGAGGAGAGAGTCTTATGTACGTCGTAGGGGACGGAACTGACAAGCCTTACCGTCTCAGTGTTAGGAGTCCCTTATTCGTTATCCTCTCGGCGGCCCCAGCGATGCTTAATGGGAATAGGATCGCCGACGTCCCATCCATTATGGGGATGCTAGATGTCTGCATGGGCGAGACGGATCGGTGATCTCAATGTATTTGGATCTATGGCAATTAACAGAAGATCTCACTCATTGGTTGCTAGTAGATGTCCTCGGAGCCTTCTTTGGATGGCTGGGATGTCACGGCATCGAGGGGTGGTTGGGAAGTGAAAATGTATTACTTGTCACAACCATCCTGATCGTTGCATTAATAGTACTCATCGTCGGGATGCTTGTATCCATCACGCTCATTTGGCAAGAGCGTAAGATGCTAGGGCGACTAATGGATCGTCGCGGTACTATGGTGGGGCCGATAGGTCTCTTTCAGAACTTTGCTGATGCGTTCAAGGTCTTAATCAAGGAACACATCGTACCAAAGGCGGCGGATTCGTTGGTATACCATGTCTCCCCCGTCCTAATTATCGGCGTGTCCATCTGCATGTTCGTCACAATACCATATAGTCCTGGCTTCTACATGTCGGATCCCGACCTCGGTGTGATACTCACTTTCGCGCTTTTCGGCATAATTCCATTCGCAGTTATGCTGGGCGCGTGGGCGTCTAACAACAAATATTCCCTAATTGGCGGTATGCGTGCGGGTGCCCAGCTCATCGCGTATGAGGTTCCTTTACTCCTCTCCGTAGTCGGAGTAGTTATCTTGACTGGGAGTCTGAACTTCTTTGAAATAGTGCAGTATCAGCAGGACAACATCTGGCTGATCGTGCCCATGATTCTCGGCTTCTTTGTGTTCCTAGTATCGATGGTTGCCGAGTTGGAAAGAACCCCATTCGACCTTCCAGAGGCCGAGGCCGAGTTGGTTGAAGGTTGGGGGACCGAGTACGGCGGCATGAGGTTCGGACTTCTCATGATGTCTGAATATGTCCGAGGATTCGTCGGTGCTTCCATAGCCACTCTGCTATTCCTGGGAGGTTGGGATGGACCATTCCTCGACGTTGTTCCAGAAGGACTATGGTTCTTGCTGAAGATGTTCATCGTGTTTGGAATAATTATCTGGATGCGAGGGGCCATGCCTAGGATCCGGACTGACCAGATTCTAAACATGGGTTGGAAGAGATTGTTGCCTCTGGCGGCGGTCAACGTCTTCATTGCTATAATCTTCAAGACAATGGGGTGGTTCTAAGATGGCTAATGCCAAGAGGTCAAAGAAGAATAAGGAGCCGGGTCTTACCGGCTTCATCCTGAAGCCCATGTACCTCACTTTAAAACAGACGATCAAGGCTTCGATCAACAGGCCCCAGACTGTTCTATATCCCTGGGAGAAATTAGTTCTTCCTGATGCATTCCGGGGCCGGCCTGGACTCTTCTTCGACAAGTGTATCGGATGTGGTATCTGCATGCGCATATGCCCCAACCGATGCATCGATCTCGTCGAGGTTGAGGACCTGAAAAAGGCGGAGGGTGAACCAGCCAAGATGGTCAAGCGTCCAAGGGTTAACGTCGGAAGGTGTATGATGTGCGGATACTGCGCTGAGTACTGCCCCACCGATGCCATGATTGTGACGCCCGATTATGAGTTAGCAACATTCACTCGAGAGGAAGCTATCTATGATCCTTACAAGCTCCAGTTCCCTGGGAAGCCAGGTAACGAGGTGCACATCATTGAGGTATTGCCCTCTGAGGTGGGTAAAGAGGGGGTGCTCCCGCGACGACGTATCGAGAACAAGGACATCCCCGTGCTTGATGACAAGTTATGCATCGGCTGCAGTCGGTGCGCCAAGGACTGCCCAGTGGGTGCGGTCGAAATGAAAGAGGTCGGCGTCAATAAAAAGGGCAGGCCGATCAAACGTCCGGTCTTCGATGCGGAAAAATGCGTGTCCTGTGACACCTGCCTCGAGACCTGTCCAAAGGATGCCCTAACTATGAAGGAGGCTCTGTGATGACTATTGAGTGGGACTTAGTTGTGTTCCTATTCATTGCGGCGGTGGCGATCCTTGCGGCGTTGGCCGTGATATGGTCCAAAGAAATCGTCCGCAGTGTCATGTGGCTGGCCCTCACTTTCCTTAGTGTTGGTTTCGTCTACATATTCCTGGGACATGAGTATCTGGGCATTATACAGGTCCTCATTTATGTTGGAGCAGTGTCGGTGCTGATGCTGTTCGGTATCATGCTCACCAAACGTCATCTAGTGGGAGATGAGCACGATGAATAAGCGCAACATCGCCATCGGCGTAACTGTCCTGCTGTTCCTAGGAGTCGTATTGGGCGCCATGCTCATGACTCCATGGCCAGCTGGTGCCATGAGTTGGACTGACAGTTACGAGTTTGGCCTCACAGTCTTCAACGATTACGGCATCGCTACTCTGATCGTTGGCGTCATCCTGTTCGTTTCGTTGCTTGGAGGCGTATATATTGCACAGGAGGAGAATGAATGATTCCCCTTGAGTATTTCATAGGCCTATCAGCCATATTATTCGTCATAGGCGTCATTGGCGTACTCGTCAAGAGGAACGCCATCGTAGTGCTGATGAGTATCGAACTAATGCTCAATGCGGCCAACATCAACTTCGTAGCATTCTCCGCCTTTACTGCCAATCTGAATGGAGCAGTATTTGCACTGATTTCCATCGCCATAGCTGCAGCAGAGGTGGCAGTAGGTCTAGCGATTGTAATGAACCTGTACAAGACCAGGGACACCATCAGTCTTGATCAGATCAACCTACTGAGGTGGTAAAAATGACATTTGCAGAGTATGCCTGGTTGATCCCCATATTCCCACTGATCGCATTCGTAGTGATCGGGTTCCTGGGGAACAGGCTGTTCAAGAAATGGGAGGGTGGCGCGCCGATAGCTATCGGAATGGCGGCGATCTCTCTCATCCTCTCCTTGCTGGTGGCCATCGAGGCCCTCACGGGAGATGGAACTCCATTTATCCAGTCGATGGACTGGTTGATAGTGGCGGGCGAGAATTTCGACTTCAACTTCCGAATAGGTATCTATATCGATACCCTAGCCGCCCTGATGCTCATCGTAGTATCGATCATCTCAACCCTGGTGGTCATCTACTCCCTCGGCTACATGCACGAGGAGGGTGAGAAGAAGCGTCGTTACTATGCAATAATCTCTCTATTCATTGGCGTGATGCTGGGACTGGTCCTGGCCTCCAACTTCCTCCAGATGTTCATATTCTGGGAGCTGGTGGGCCTGTGCTCGTACCTGCTCATCGGATTCTGGAATACCAGGCCTTCTGCCGCCTCGGCAGCCAAGAAGGCGTTCCTGGTCACCCGGATCGGTGACATCATGTTCATGGGTGGGCTGTTCATATTCTTCGTTGGCTTCCAGGGCAATCTCGACTTCGATTACATATTCAACAATGTCGAGGCCTTCGTCGGCGGGAACGAACTGCTCACACTGGGCACCTTCCTGATATTTGGTGGTGCCATCGGTAAGTCTGCGCAGTTCCCACTGCACGACTGGTTGCCTGATGCTATGGAAGGTCCGACCACTGTCTCGGCCCTTATCCATGCTGCTACGATGGTTAAGGCCGGTGTGTACCTGGTGGCGAGATCCTATCCCATCATGGTTCACACTGAAACCACTCTGATGATAGTCGCCTGTATTGGTGGCTTCACCGCGCTGTTCGCAGCGACCATGGCTCTTAATAATACCAATATCAAGAGGGTCCTGGCCTATTCCACAGTGAGCCAGCTGGGATACATGTTCCTGGCTCTGGGGGCGGGCGGTTACATCTATACGCAGACCCTTGAGCCGAACATCGGCTACACTGCCGGTATGTTCCACCTCATGAACCACGCCTTCTTCAAGGCCCTGCTATTCCTTTCCGCCGGCGCGGTCATCCACGCTGTGCACACCGAGGACATGCGGCTCATGGGGGGTCTGTCCAAGAAGCTCAAGATCACCTCAGCGGTGATGCTTATTGGATGTATTTCCATCGCAGGTATTCCACCGTTCAGTGGATTCTGGTCCAAGGACCTGATCCTGGAGGCGGTGTACGAGGGCATCGAGATAAGTCCAATCTTTGGAGTTCTCTATGCAATGGGTCTGATCACGGCGTTCCTGACAGCCTTCTATATGTTCCGGCTGTGGTTCCTCACATTCACTGGTGAGCCCAGGGACAGCTACGCTTACGACCATGCACATGAGGCGCCCAAGAGCATGTGGATGCCCCTCGCCATTCTAGCCATCTTTGCCTTTGGCTCTGGCTTTGCCCTGCTATTCGGCTTCGAGTCTCTGATTGTGCCGGAGGGCGTCTTCGCACTCCCCGCCAAGACTGCACTTGTAGTCGTCGAGGATATGTTCACCAATCCCCTGACCTATGCGTCCATCGTGGCCGCGTTGCTGGGTATTGGGCTGGCTTACCTGGCATACTACAAGAAGACGATCGATCCTGCCGTGTTCACGGCGACTCCGGCCCGGAAGGCCATGTCTAACGTCCTTGATGCACGCTATGGATTCACCCGTGCATATGATTGGATAGGCCTGACGGTTGTCTATGGGATCGCCAAGGTGGTCAGCGCTATCGACCGCTTGATCATTGACGGATTCATAGATGGAGTCAGCTCATTCCTGATCAAGAGCGGGAACTTCCTACGCCGCGGTCAGACTGGCTACGTACAGAGCTATGCAGCCGTGGTCGTAGCAGGGGTGTCGTTAATCGCCATCCTACTCCTCCTCATCGGAGTGGTGATCTAATGTTAGAGAATATACCCATACTCTCACTGCTCATCCTCTTCCCCCTTGTTGGAGCCCTAGTGGTATTCCTAATGGGGAAGTCGGACAAGGCAGCCAAATATACGGCCCTGTTCTTCTCGGCCATACCATTAGCGCTCTCCATCCTCGTACTGACGGAGTTCTCTCTTACTGGAGGATTCCAGTTTGAGGAGCAGTACGAGTGGATAAGTTTCCTCGGCATCAGCTTGCATCTCGCAGTCGATGGTGTCAGTATCACCATGGTCTTCCTGAGCGCCTTGCTGGTGTTCCTGGCGATATTATTCTCCTGGGATGTAAAAGAGCGACTTAACCAGTACCTGGCCCTCATGTTGATACTAGATGCAGGTATCCTAGGCGTGTTCACGTCTCTGGACTACTTTGTCTTCTATATCTTCTGGGAAGTAGTGCTCATCCCGATGTATTTCCTCATAGCGATATGGGGAGGGGTGAACCGGGCCTATGCGTCTATAAAGTTCTTCATATACACCCATGTGGCCTCGCTGGCCATGTTACTGGGTATCTTTGCCCTGTACTTCACAACCGCCCCCATGCTGATAGAGAATGGCGTGATTCCGGCCGATGCAATAGGCACATTTGATATGCTGGCTATTGCAAGCGTGGCTGGCGGACTGGGTGAGGCATTGCAAATCGCCATCTTTGGAGCCCTCTTCTTTGGCTTCATCGTGAAGATGCCGATGGTGCCGTTCCACACATGGCTTCCAGATGCTCACGTCCAGGCACCCACTGCTGGATCGGTCCTTTTGGCCGGTCTGCTGCTGAAGATGGGTTCCTACGGTATCATCAGGATCTGCCTGCCTACTCTGCCGACTGCAGCTGTAGACTTCCAGATCATCATGGCAGTCATCGGTGTGGTATCGATAATCTATGGTGCATTCGCATGTCTGGCCCAGACTGACCTGAAGAAGATGGTTGCATACTCGTCTGTGTCTCACATGGGTATAGTCATGCTGGGCATAGCCACTCTAAGCTGGCTGGGTATCGCTGCAGCAGTATTCCAGATGTTTGCGCACGGACTCATAACCGCTGTCCTCTTCATGGTATGCGGAATGTTCCAGCACAAGACCGGGACCAGGGAGATTCCCCTGCTCGGCGGGCTGGCACCCAAGATCCCAATTCTGTCTACAGTTATGATGATGGGATTCATGGCCTCACTGGGCCTTCCAGGGATGATCGGCTTCCTGGCCGAATTCTCGGTGTTCACCGCGACCTTTGATACTTGGGGATTGTGGGTGTTTGTCCCCATCGCCACCGTCGCCCTGACCGCAGCCTACTATCTGTGGGCCATGCAGAGAAGCATCTTTGGCGAACTGACCGACAAGATCGATACCAGCAAGCTTCACGATGCCTACTGGTTTGAGATCATACCCCTGGCGGTGCTGCTCGGCCTCATCGTGCTGTTCGGCATATGGCCAGCCTTCGTGATGGACCTCATCACACCTTCGATTCCGTTGGTGTGGCCTCTCGGGGTGATCTGAAATGATGGATTACGGAGCAATTTATCCTGAACTTATCCTGATCCTGTTCGCCGCGGCGCTTCCGGCCCTGCACTGGCTCTTCAAGTCTAGCCGGGCCCTTGCCAGCATATCGCTGGTCGGCATAGCGGCGTCCATTGGGACAGTAGTCTACTATATGGTCAATGGATATCCGGACGTCATCGGCAATGTTAACACGCCACTGCTGGGCTTCGATGCTCTGGCAGCGGTGTTCTCGCTGGTGTTCCCGAGCGTGGCATTCTATGTGGTGCTGGCCTCAGCCATGTACATTGAGGGTGAGAATCATCTTGCCGAGTACTATTCCCTCATCTTGCTCGCCACCGCGGGTATGATGCTGGTTGCCTCGGCTTATGACCTTATCACCATCTTCGTAGGTCTTGAGCTAGCTTCGATGTCCACGTACGCCCTGGTAGCCTTCCGCAAGAGGGACAAGCGGGGTGCTGAGGCGGCAGTCAAGTACGTCATCATAGGCGCATTTTCCTCTGCCTTGGCCCTGTATGGTATATCCATCCTCTATGGGCTGGCGGGCACCTCTAACCTGGAGGGCATCAACGCGGCTCTAGCTGTACAGGGGACTGAACTTGCCACCCTACTCGCCATCGCACTGGTCATAGCAGGATTTGGCTTCAAGGTCGCTATCGCGCCCTTCCACATGTGGGCCCCTGACGTTTATGAGGGCGCTCCCTCTACGGTGTCAGCCCTCTTGGCGTCCAGCTCCAAGAAGATGGGTTTAGTGCTGATGTTCAAGATATTCCTGGTCGGCATGATAGCTCTCAAGGCGGACTGGGATGTCGTGGTTGGCATATTAGCCATCTTGACCATGACTGTCGGCAACATCTTGGCACTGTCGCAGACCAACATCAAGCGTATGCTCGCCTACTCGTCTATCGCTCAGGCGGGCTACATACTCATGGCCCTTCCTCTAGCCACTGTCGTATCTGACTATGCCATCACGGGCGGTATATTCCACATAATCACCCACGCCTTCATGAAGGGCGGGGCTTTCATTGTGGTCGCCGCTCTGGCCTATGTGGCCATTGGGGAATCGATATCGGACTACAAGGGGCTGGGAAAGAGATCGCCATTCCTGGCGTTCTCTATGACCATCTTCCTGTTTGCACTGGCAGGTATCCCGCCACTGTCCGGGTTCATGAGCAAGGTTGTGCTGATATCAGCCTCCATTCAGGCAGCAGAGACTACTCAGTGGATGCTGTGGCTTGGTGTTGCACTGGTCCTCAACTCGGCGCTCTCACTGTACTATTACGTACGCGTGATCAAGAACATGTACGTAGAGAAGGGAGACTCGGTCGAGCGGATCAAGCTACCTGTTTCTATGGCAGCAGCAGTGGCCATCTGTCTGATAGCCACCATTGGCCTGGGCATATTCTTCGACCCAGTCCTGGAGCTGTCATCCGAGGCAGCCAAGGTACTCTTTCCCACTCTGATGGGCTAAACCTTTTCCATCCAACCTTTTAAAGCGTCGAGGACGGAAATCGTCCCGACGATTTTCTCATCTTTTGTTACCAACACTCTATCAACGTTCCAGCTTTGCATGACCTTGAGCACATTGAGCGGCTCCTCATCATGCCTCACCCTTACACAAGGTCGATTCCCGTCGAGACGGCATAGGGCGGCAAAATCACGTATGCGGTGTTTGTCTAGGTCCACATTGCGGACCACCATGTTGCCCATGTCTGAGGCAGTCACCATGCCAATAATATCATCGCCCTCCACCACTGCGAGAACGGGGCTCCCATTATTGATCATGTCCCGGAGCGCCTCCATGACCGTGGCACTGCCGGGCACTAAGATTGGTCCAGTCTCCACGAGATTCTCAATACTCTTCCCTTTACTTCCCGTATGTGCATACATCAAAGAATGTTTCTAACATCGAAGAGATAAATTTTGCCAGCGGTTGTATCAAGGCCCCCCAGTAATGGTTAAGTACGGCATCTGTATTAGGACGGCACATGTCCTCAAGCTGGGACCAGCCTGTATCGAAAGAGCTCCGCATGGTCGAAGAAGAGATCATGCGGAACGTGCGCTCTAGTGAGCCCTTGCTCACCGAGATCGCGACGCACGTCATCGGTTCCGGCGGTAAGCGTATGCGGCCAGGTGTGAGTCTGCTCGCGTTCCGTGCGGTTGGGGGTACCGATCTTTCAAAAATCATTATGCTCTCCGCCGCCATTGAACTCATCCACAGCGCCACCCTAGTGCATGACGATATCAACGATGGGGCCGAGATCCGTAGAGGAGTCATTGCTGCTTGCCGCAAGTATGGCACACAGAGGGCACTAATAACCGGAGACTTCCTTTTTGTGAAGGGATTCCGGCTTGGCGGATTGGCAGGTTCGGACGACATCGTCGAGATCGTGGCCGATACGTGCGCAGGCATGGCCGAGAGCGAAATGCTTCAGTCTCTGGTTGAGTATGATCATTTCCTCCCTTTGGAGACCTATCTTCAAATTATTGAGGGCAAGACGGCCAAGCCCATAGAGGCCTCCGCTCAGGTTGGTGCCTATATGGGAGGCGGTTCAGCCGACCAAGTGGAAGAAATGAGCACATACGGTCTAAACATAGGCTGTGCCTTCCAGATAGTCGACGATATTCTAGACATCACTGGTGAGGAAGACACGTTGGGTAAAAAGCGAGGAATGGATATCCTCGAGGGTAAGCCCAATCTGCCTCTCATCCTTGCCATGCGAGACGACAGCCCCGGCTCCGCCCGTATTAGGGAGGTGTTCGGGAAGCAGAGCAAGACCCAGGAGGAGGTCGATGAGGTCCTCCATCTGATCCAGGCCACTGACGCACTAGATGAGGCTATGAGATATGCTGAATCATATAGGGAGAAGGCTCTGAAGGGTCTTGATGTGCTTCCTGATTCAGAGTATAAAGATGCCTTACGGGCTCTAGCCGACACGGTCTTGGAGCGTAACAGATGAGCGCTGAATATGATATTGTCGTAGTCGGCGCCGGACCAGCCGGCAGCACCGTCGCCGAACATGCCGCCCTCCAGGGGGTCAGCGTGCTGTTGCTGGACAAGAAGAAAGTTATCGGAGTGCCCGTGGCATGCGGGGAATTTCTTCCTGAGACTTATGAGATCAAGGCCACATTCCCCCGTGCCCCTGATCTGGATGAGCTTTTTGAGGTCCCTGAAGATCTTATACTAAGGCAGATGGGGCTTTTCCGTATGATTGCGCCGAGCCGGCGTCACTGGGACGTGCCATTCCGCGGTTACACCACTGATCGAGATCGATTCGACTAGCATCTGGCGGATAAAGCTAGAAAGGCAGGGGCGGAGATACGGACTTCGGTCCGAGTAGAAGGGGTTGAGGGAACCGAGGTCATAACCTCAGATGGGCGCATAAAAGCCAAGGTGGTTGTAGGTGCCGATGGGCCGACTTCACGTGTGGCAAGCTCTTTGGGTTTCCCCAAGAACAGGGACTCCTATCCGGCCGTCACTGGACAGGCAGAAGGGGATTTTGAGCCTATCATGGAGATGCACTTTGGTAGCTTGGCCCCAGGCGCCTATGCGTGGGTTCTGCCCAAGGCCCAAGGTGCTAACGTTGGAGTGGGCTGTGCCCCCCGACTCTCTGATGGCAAGGTGACTGAATATTACGATATCTTCCTCAAGCAGAGGGATCTTACCGTGAAAGGTCGCCCAGTGGGCAAACTCGTCCCATCGAATGGGCCGATAAGAAGAACGGCCTCCGAGACCGCTCTTTTGGTTGGCGATGCCGCTGGCCATGTAATGGCTGTAAATGGTGGAGGGGTTCCAATTGCCATGATATGCGGCCGCTTGGCCGGACAGGCTGCGGCCGCCCACGTCCGCCATGGTACTTCTCTCAAGGAGTATGAGCGAGAATGGCGGAGACAGGTGGCCAAACCGCTCCATACCGCGTTAAACACCAAGCGCCTGGCTACCCTATTCCTTGGAGGCAGACGCCGCCTTGAATGGTCTATGGGCGTAGTGGGGGCCAGACGTATGGGTAAAATGATTAGGTGCCGGCCCGTGTTCCCATGAGTGGGGCAGGACAATAGTCAAGAAAGGGTACTAATCAGCAGTGCATTGAATGCCTAATCTGGTCTTGGTCAGACTTCCACCATCTAGGGCGAGATTATCAACCTCTTGAGCGAGTCGAGCGTAATTCGCTGCCGCAAATGGGGCAATCCTGTTGATTCTTGTCGAAGACTTTTCCGCAACCCTTGCACCGATACTTCCAGATGATGACCTTTTTGATCTCTCTGAAGCCAACCCCTTGATATTTTACACCAAGCACACAGGCCAGGTTCTGGATGGAATAGTCATCAGTGAGCAGGGTGGCCTTAAGATCCAATGCGAGTGCGAGTACTTCCATATCTACCGGGGAGAGGCGGGCATCGTCGCCACTGCCCTCTGCAGCAATTCTTACTGTCTCTAATGCTTTGGGAGATGGTGAAGCGACAGATAGGAACTCGCCCCAATATCTCAGGCGAGGGTCAGCGTACTTTCTGAGTTCATTGATGACGCCAGGGGAGGTTATAGCATTAGGGGGAAGGTCCTCCATGGAGAATAGCGCAGAAGTGTCTAGAACATATCTCACGCCACTACATATCCGCTAGATGAAATAAGGGTTCGCAATGGCTAAATATGGTGGGACTAATGCGGCGAGCATGAATGCGATCAAGGTGGACCAGGAGGTCATTGATTACATAGCCGAGAATGGGAGGGATTATCGCGTCTCCACCTCCTGCAGTGGGCCTGTCATCGTACCTATTGAGATGAAGGCGCCAAAGGAGACTGACCTCAAGGTTGCCGTTGGAGATAATACATTATATATTTCCAGAGTCCAGGCTCGTTACATCGTCCGCGTGACTGCAGACATGCTCGACCCTGCTAGATATGAGTCTTGCTCGGTGTTCTAAGAGAGAAGGCCTCTGCGGCCACCTCTCGTGCCAGCGCCTCTAGATCCAGGAACTCCTCTTGTGTTGCAATGATCTCTGAGGTAGCCATGGTGGCCGGTCGGAAAGGCACAATGGTGCAGGGAGTTCCCTTTTCGATTGAGATCTCATAGGTGCCGATCTCTTTAGCCAGACTTTCAATCTCTAGTTTATCTAGGCCAATGAGTGGCCTGAGTACAGGGAAATCCAGCCCCCTCTCTTCAGCAGCGATGTTGTGTAGTGTCTGGGAAGCTACCTGGCCTAGTGAATCGCCCATGGCAATGGCGTCAGCACCCAGTTGCTGGGCGACATTGCGGGCAACCTTGAGCATGGTGCGCTTACACAATACGCACTGAAGGTTTCTTCGACAATTCTGAGATATTCTGCGCTGACTTTTGCCGTGGGGGGCGACCCACAGATCCACTGGCTGTTCCAGAGTCATCTCCAGTGCCCTGGTTAGGCGAACGACCTTATTCACAAGACCCTCATCTGAATAGGGGCGATTATCCATGTGGAGCAATACAATCTCGGCACCGCTACGGGCGAGAGTGTAGGCAGCCACAGGTGAA
>JAAYQQ010000035.1 GCA_012519255.1 Methanobacteriota archaeon
AGGGAGTAGGAAAGGAAAGGCTCTTAATTCTCCCGCCCATTAGCGACCATTGAGGGAATGAAAGATGCGAGTGGATGAACTGGATCTGCCCAAAGGCGTGGCAGAGGTGCTAGGCGAAGAGGGCATAGCTGAATTATATCAGCCCCAGGCCGAGGCCGCCCCGTTCGCCCTCGATGGCAAGAATCTGGTAGTGGCCATCCCCACTGCTTCGGGCAAAAGCCTCATCGCCTATCTCGCGATCATGAAGCAGGTGCTGGAGCGGGGTGGCAAGGCCCTCTATATTGTCCCGCTGCGTGCCCTGGCTGCAGAGAAGTACAACGATCTCAAACTCTTCGAGAAGCTTGGGCTTAAGATAGCCATGTCCGCGGGGGATCTCGATTCACCTGATCCTCAGCTGGATGAATTTGATATCATCGTTGCCACCTCCGAGAAGGCGGACTCATTATTGCGACACCAAAGCGCCTGGCTCCATCACATCACGCTGGTGGTGGCGGACGAGGTTCACCTCATTCACGACCCCGGTCGAGGACCTACACTGGAGGTCACGCTAACCAAATTCCGTAAGTTAAATCCCAACCTTCAGGTAATTGCGCTGTCCGCCACCATCAAGAACTCCAAGGAGCTGGCCGACTGGCTCGATGCTGAACATGTATCATCTGACTGGCGGCCGACCCCCCTGAAGGAGGGCATCTATCTCGACGGGGAGATCAGGTTCACCGACAATACCAGTCGTAGGGTGCCATGCAACAAAGAGCCGCTCTGGGATATCGTCGCCGATTCCATCGCTGATGGAGGTCAGTGTCTGGTATTCGTCAACACCCGCCGATCCACCGAAACGGTGGCCAAAAGGTTCGCCCCGCTTATGGGGAAGCTTTTGGCCGGTACGGAATTGGAGGACGGGGATTCTCTGGTTGAGGACCAGGGCGAGCCTACCTCGGTGGGCAAGCGGCTGAGGGCCTGCGTCAGGAAGGGCGTCGCCTTCCACAATGCCGGGCTCACCAACGAGCAACGCCGGTTCGTTGAAACCAAGTTCAAGGAGGGAAAGATCAAGTGCATCGTGGCCACGCCCACGCTCGCTGCGGGGATAAATCTCCCTGCCCGCAGGGTTGTCATCCGCGACGTGACCAGATTCGAGGCGGGCGGCAACGTTAGCATTCCTGTTCTGGAGATCAAACAGATGTGTGGCCGGGCGGGCCGCCCTCGCTTTGATCCTTACGGTGAGGCTGTGTTGCTGGCCAAGAACGAAGATGGATTCCGTTTCCTCCTGGAAAACTACCTGCTCAACGACAGCGAAGAGATATATTCCAAGTTGGGCAGCGAGCCAGTTTTGCGCGCTCACATCCTGGCCACCGTGGCTACCGGGACGGCGTCCTCACGCGATGAGCTAATGGATTTCTTGAACTCTACATTCTTCGCCCACCAGACGACCATGATTGGCCTGGAAGAGGCGGCGGATAATGTGCTCGAATTCCTGGAAGAGGAGGGCATGATTCGCCAGGATAGAGACCGCCTGATCCCCACCTTCTTCGGCCGCAGGGTTTCCGACCTCTATATCGATCCCCTAACGGCGACCAAGCTGCGCGACGCCCTAAGAAACTTCAAGCCAGACAGTTCATACTTCGGTCTGCTCCACGCGATCTGCTCGTCCCCAGATATGCTCACCATGTATCTCAGGCGCTCCGACTATGATTGGGTGGAAGAGGTCATGCTGGCCAGGGGACAGGAACTATTGCTGCCCCCGCCGGAAGATATGGATGAGTATGATTTCTACCTCGCCGAGCTCAAGACTGCCTGCTCGCTGGATGATTGGATCCAGGAGATGGAAGAGGATATGCTCCTCAAGAAGTACGGCATGGGGCCAGGAGATCTGCGTAACAAGGTGGACGTGGGAGAATGGTTGATCTATTCCATGAGGGAATTATCGAACATCTTCAACAAGGATGCCTATCCCGTCCTGACAGAACTGATCACCCGCATCCGCTATGGGGTGCGTCCGGAGCTTCTTGAACTGGTGAGATTACGGGGCATCGGCCGGGCCAGGGCACGCTCGTTGTACGATCATGGAGTCAGGGGCGTGGAGGATCTGCGAACGGTCGACCCGGTCCGCCTGGCCAGACTGCCAAAGATAGGCAATGCCGTGGCCAAAAGCCTCCTGGAACAGGTGGGCGTCCGAGCCCATGATCTGGAAGCGAAAACTGCTAAGACTGTGGCAGAGGAAGTGAAAACAGAAGAGGTGGTTAGACCGACAGATAATGGGCAGCGAAGCCTGTTCGACTTCTGAGCGGCCACCTCTGAAAAGAACGCAGTTTTACAGGTGACGAGATGTACAGAGCTAGAAATTGAAACTTCTTGTGATCCATGGAAAGGGCGTGAGGTTCCCGCACAGTCTTGGGGACGTTAGCCCCTAATTCTGCCTTTTCATATCTCCCTTGGCCGTTAGAACCCACATTGATACTTGCAATGTATCTTGCAATGTATCGAGATCGCCACGTGTCATACGTAACTATATTGGGAAGAGGGTTGGGAAGAGGGCGGCCCCCACATCTGCAATAGCTCATTGATTGGCAATGGAGCTGCGTCATCCCAGATGAGGGAGTATTTACACGCCTCATGAGCGTGTAAATTTAACCGTCGTTACCGGCCAGGTTCAGGCGCCGATGACCTTTCGTACCGATTCGGCGGTGGCCTCCGCATTCAATAGAGGTTCGCAGTTGCGTATGACCGTGTCAGGGTCCTTGAGCACGTTGCCAGTGCAAATGCATACCACCTTCTCGTCCCGATCGATCTCGCCCTCATTAACGAGCTTGAGAAGACCGGCAATGGATGCTGCCGAGGCTGGTTCGACCCCTACGCCCTCGGTGCGACCCAGGAGGCGCTGGGCAGAGAGTATCTCCTCATCCGTTACATCGGTTGCAATGCCGCCAGTATCGTAGAGAGCGCGCAGCGCCTTCCTCCCGCTGACCGGGTTGCCGATACGAATGGCGGTGGCCACCGTCTCGGGATTGGGTTCGGGCACGAAGTCCTCTCGACCCTCCCGGAACGCCCTCACCAGAGGGGCGGCGCCGGCCGCCTGTATGCCAGTGATCTTGGGCATTCGGTCGATCCAGCCAAGGGTTTTCCATTCTACCAGGGCCTTGTGCACTGCGCCGATGTTGCCGGCGTTGCCGACGGGCAGGATGATACGGTCAGGGACTTCGAAATTCAGTTGATCGATTATCTCGAAGGCCACCGTCTTCTGACCCTCTGGACGGAAGGGGTTAATGGAGTTTAGCAAATACAGTGTGCCATCACGGGAGAGCTGTCGGACCACCCTGAGCGCATCATCGAAGTTGCCATCGATCGTGACCACTTTGGCCCCATAGAACATGGCCTGTGCAAGCTTGCCGGCAGCCACCTTACCAGAAGGCAGCAGCACCACACAGCCCAGCCCAGCCTTGGCCGCGTAGGCAGCGAGTGAGGCGGAAGTGTTGCCAGTGGACGCGCAGCCCACGGTCTTGCAGCCCAGCTCCACCGCCCTGGATACACCCACGGTCATGCCGCGGTCCTTGAAAGAGCCCGTGGGATTGGCCCCCTCGTGCTTGACATACAGTGAGCGGACACCGGCCTTGCTGGCAAGGTCGCGGCAGTCATACAGTGGTGTGCCCCCTTCCAGCAGTGAAACGGCGCGCGTCTCATCCACAGGGAGGAAAGGCGCGTACCGCCAAACTCCCAAGGGACGCGACCTGAGATCACGGGGCCGCAAGGAAGCGACCGCATCAAGGTCGGTCTCGATGGTTAGGACGCCGCCACAGCTTGGGCAGGAGTCTAGAAACGGGTCGTCCACCACAGTACCGCAATCGAAGCAACGTATCTTGTAATTCATATCAGATCCTCCTGCAGCCTAGGCCCGCCGAGGTGACCCAGCTGTTACATTTAATGCCATTATTCTCATAAACTGCACGGACCGCTCTCTCGATATCCCGGCCATCGGTTTGGGTTCGGTCGAAGATGGCAATAACGCATGGTCCCGATCCCCCCAAGAAGGTTCCGCTGGCTCCAGCATCCCGGGCAGCCTGCTGCGCTTCCCTCAGATGAGGATTCAGGGGAGCGCGGGCTGGCTCTACAATTATATCCTGCATGCTGTCGCCGATTAGGCCGACATCGCCGCGGCACATCCCCAGAACGAGGGCGGAGGCATTGCCGATCTCGAAGACCATGCTCTTGAGGTCGACCTGCTGGGGCAGCACCTTCCGAGCCTCCTTGGTATTGACCAGAATGTCAGGCATGGTGACCACCACTCCGAGGTCAGCTGGCGGATCCATGCGCAGGATGCGGAACGGCCTGTAAGATTTGATCAATGTGAAGCCTCCCATCACTGCCGGACCGACATTGTCGGCATGGAAGCTGCCCGCGGTGGCCTCTTCAGCCTTGGCTGCACAGTAAACCACTTCTTCCAGAGGGAGTGGCTGATCGAGGAGGAGATTGGCTGCATAGGCGCCGCCGGCCGCCGAAGCGCCCGATGAGCCGATGCCGGAGCATGGACGGATGCCCTTCTTGATGCTTATGGCGAGTCCAAAGTCGGCCTTGGCCCTCTGCAGTACGGCCAATGCGGCCGCGCCGGCGGAGTTGCGGAGGGGGTCGGTGGTTATGCTCTTTGCCCCCCATCCATCTATTCGTTCTATGATCACCCTGCGCTCATCTATCCTGCGCGCCTCTACTTCATCGTACGGCTCATCGAGGGCGAGTCCAAAGACATCAAAGCCCGAGCCGAGATTGGAAAGAGTGGCCGGGGAGGCCACCTTGACCTTGTCTACTGCCATCCATACACCGCCTTGATCATCTGGCCTGTTATAGTCGCGCCATCTCGCCCCCATTCTATTAATGTTTTGCCGAGTCCCCCCAAATGACCCGTTCTATACGATGGCTGATGGGACAGAGCATGTTTCCCTTCCCAGACTGACTGGACGGGCGATATTTTCATAAATCACCGTGCTGATTCCTGTTCAGCATGGTTAAGGTCGAAATAATGGGGGCCCGCGGCCAAATAGGGGACGTTGAAGCCCTGATCACGGCGCTGCAAGATGTAGGCGGAGGAGAGGGTTTGGCCCTCGATGCAGATATGGTGTGCGGAAAGGATCACCTTGTTTCGGCAGTCCTACACGCCACCCGGTCATTCGAGCGCGGCGACAATGTGTGCACCTCGCTTGTCATGGAGACCGCACTGTACGCTTCTGGTGAACGACAAATATCCAAAGCAATGAAGAAAATGAATGTTCGAATCGGCTCGAAACGCATAGCGCTCGTTCTCTTCGGTGTCAGCGACCCCTCGGAAATCCTTGAACGATTTTCCCTCGTCCGGGACGATGATGTGTTGGAGTCCTCCGTCGAAAAGGTGCTGCGATTCGGAATCACCCCTGAAGAGCTAAAGACGGTCCCCGCAGACATGATGGAAGATCTCGTTCTGGAAAGGGTTGCGTTCGTGGGGATGCACAAGTAATCCGCCAGCGTAACATACCGAGCAAAGCATTAAGGCCGGCCAGGATTATGCTACAGAGACCTATCCTGAGGCATACAATGGTAAGGCCAGTGGGAGGAACAGCTTGACGACCGATTATCTCAAGCAGCTTCAGCTCACCAAGCAACTCGAGCAGAAGGCCCGAGAAGCCGCACGAATCCACAGAACCTCTGAAGAACGACTGACTGAGGCTCAATGCGCCCTCGACCGAGCCAGAGAAGATGGGCTCCCCCTTGCCGAAGCCGAGGCAGCCCATGCCGAAGCGGCCAATGCATTCGCTCGTCGAGATTACCCCACTGTGCTGGCCTGTTCGGCGAGATGTTTGGAGCTGCTCGCTGGGCAGAGGAGAACATGTATCCAGGAATTTCTTGATGCCGCCCGTGCCGCCATCGCCCCTATTCCCAAGGCAGAGAGCGACGCAGAGTTGACATCTCTATTCGATGAAACGGCGGCGATGTGTGAGCAGGGGCACCTTGAGAAGGCCCAGAGCCTGGCTGAGCAGGCTAGAGACCGGGCAGAACGATATGCCGATCGTTGCCTGCACGAAAGGATGGAGCGCGCAAGGGAGCTGATTCTTCTGACCGAACGCCTTGGCCTCAACGGCGAGGGCGAGGATATCCTTTCCAGCGCTGAGAATATGCGTGAGGGCGAGGATCGGGCAGACAAGTGGCGCCAGTTAGATGCCTGTATGGATCTGCTCCACGGCATCTTCAGCGAGCATTTCGATTCACATCGGGAGATCATCGATAATATTGTTGCCAAGGGCGACGCCGCCAACGTCGACCTTCTTCCCCTAACCCGCATGTTACGAGAGGGCCAGGCTGCCCTGGAGCTGGGAGATTACGAGACCTCCCTAAACCTGATAGAACAGGCCATGAAGGAGAAAGATAGCATCATCTCCATGGCGGTCCAGGAGAGGCTCGCTGCTCTGCAGGAGGAGTGCACCATATTGGAGGAGTGGGGCGCCGACCTCTGCACCTTCAAGGAGGCAGCCCTTCTGGTCGAGGGAGAGGAGGGGGAATGCACACTGCCCCCGCTCCTTCAGGCCAGTGAGGCATTGCGGGAGGCTCGCGTCTCGGTAGTCCTCCAGGCGATCAATGATATTCGACCCCGCCTTCTACTGGCACGCCGCCTCCAGCTTGACATCTCTCCCATACTGGCAAGACTGGAAGGAATCAGGGAAACGGCAGGAGAGGATCTCGATAGTGCTCTGGCCGGCGTGGCAGCGGCAGAGGAGCTGACAGACGCGGCCTTATGGGGCCATACAGAGCTCGCTGAGGAGCTTCAGCGCACAATGGAACTATTTCTCTCCGCCCGCCAGGTGGGAATCTCTCCCGGCCCCGCCGGCGCGTTGGTAACAGAGTCGCGCCTGTGTGCCATCGCTGGAGAGATCGAGACCGCTCACAATCGCATGGTCGACGCGAGGGAAAGTGTGTATTGCGCCCTCCAGGATGCTGGAACAAGGAAGGGACTTTCCGCGCTAAGCATCCTCTCCGAGGCGATGGCGATTGGGGCCGACGTGGAAGAAGAGGGCGCCAAGCTCATGAGGGTGCTGGAAGAGCTCCGAAGAGGGGAAGTGAACGGCACCGTGGCCGAATTATGCAGGATAACGAATATACTCAGGGAAGAAAGTGAGAGAACGGCCCATGCGTGGGTAGACCATGCCGCCGAGGTATTGTCTTACTCCTCCATCGACTTTTCAGATCTGACCGAGCGTCTGGAAGAAGCAGGCGACCTGGCGACAAGGGGGGAGGCGCTGAGCGCGGCTCTCCTGTCTGAGGATATTGTCGCCGAGGGAAGGTCCCGACAGAGCGCCATGATCCGAAAGCTCTCTAATCGCATTAGGAGGCTGATGGATATATGCAGGCAGATGGGCGACGACCCCTTCGCCCTCGATCCCCTGGCATTCGAACGGTCTTCCGAGCCCGAGGAGACCATTTATTTCCTGGAGGGGGCCCTGCAAGATCTTAGGGCATTCGTTCGCGGCAAGCTCGGCACATATATGGTACAGCTGTCTCGCTCGATGATCGAGGCGCGCAAGAAAGACATCTCCATCATAAACGTCCAGAAGATCGCCGATGAGGCAAATCGTAAGCTAAAGAGCGGCGACGTTGAGATGGGCTTCGCCGGACTCAGGCATGCAGAGGCAGAATTGGAAACTACCATCGCCCTCCACGCCGAGGTGCACGGTCAAATGATCAGCCTCTCGCGATTGATGGATGAGGTGGAGCTGCCGCCAGGGAGCTCGGCCAGGGAGCATTTCGAGGAGACAGAACGACTGTTCGAGCAGGGAATGTACAACAAGGCGCAAGCCACCAGTCAGGCCTGCCTGAGAGAGATCGAGACCGTGGCCGCAGCCGCCCTGGCGCCTCGTCGCCTCCAGGAATGCCAGGACCTTGCCGCCCTCACCGAGCAGATGGAGATGGATGCTAAAACCTTGAAGAGCGCCATCCAAAAAGCCGAGGATCATGTGCGGAATGGCTTGGCCGAAGAGGCCCTGAGCACGCTCAGAGAGGGATGGGATAGCGGCATCCAAACCATCCAGGAAGGGCTTGGAGAACAGATCGAGATCGTGACACGGCGTCTGGCATGGGCCCGGCGTCTCGGCTCCGACGTTAAAGAGGCTCAGAAGATACTGGCAGAGGCAGATCCGCTGCTGGAGGAACGTCGCTACCTGGATACCTTCAAGACGATACGCCTGGCCGCAGCCGAGGGGGACCGCTCGATGGCCCATGTCTACATCGCGCACGAAGAGGTGGCGCGGGCAGCGAGCATGCTGGAAGATGCAGTAGAGTTTGGGATTGATACGAGGGAGGCATCCACTCTTCTGGCTCAGGCCCGCAAGGACCTGCGTGAAGAAAAGATATCCATGGCTCAGGAGAAGGCGCGGGGAGCCCAGGAGATAATTCATCGAGCCGCTTCGGACATGCTGTCCCGCTCGATCGATAAATTGGAGAGGGAGCATGATGCCCCCGCCCTGAGGGGTGAGGACCTCGGGCGCACCGGGCATGAGCCTCAGGCTGTGCTGAAGATCCTGAAGGAAGGGGGGCTGTATCAGGCCATATGGGAAATGGAGCGTTACGAGCGGGCGCTCTTGGAGGTTGGAGGGTCACGCTCTCAGGCATCTACCATACTGGATCAGGTCCGCTCATGTCCGACCAGTTCAGCCATGGCGCCGATATTGCCGGCGGCGGAGGCTGCCTTCTCCCGGGGCGCGTTCGAAGAGTGCACTGCTCTCCTCCGAACGGCCGAACGCGAGCGGGCCGCCCTGGAGGCGTTGCAGGGGCGCAGGAGAGCCATATTGTCCAAACTCCGCAAACAGGTAGAAAGAGAAGGGCAGACCATCGCCACGGAGGCATTGCTCGACGAAATGTCTGGCGCCGCCCCGGTGCAGTTCTGGAAGCTTCACCGGGAAGTTCTAAGTCTGCTAGATCGTGAGGCAACGGAGGAACGGCAAGAGAAGGCAGCTGGCCTTATTGACGCCCTTCGAGCATTGTTGATCCTTGAGTCCGATGATTTACCCCCAGCCGCTCGGCGATTATTATCCTGCCCCATCTCTCAACTGGACGCGGATGATCTGAATCTATCTTTTCAAATGAGGGAGGAAGCAGAGCAGGCGATCCAGCGGGCCATGCGATCCGCCCGGGAGGCCCAGCATTGCATGGATGCCACCCGGAGTGCCCTCGTTGGGGCCTCCACCCTATTATCCAGTGGATTCCTTACACTATCTGCGTCGATGGCTCGTGAGGCCCAACATGCCCTGGGATGGACCATGGGGCAGCGAAGAGAGATGTGGGGGGAGCATCATGAGCTCCTCGCCCGCGTGAAGGCGGCGGAAGAGCAGGGTGCAGACGGCAAAACGGCGCGCGCCCTCCTGGCCAGAGCCATCATCGCGACCCCTCAAGAGGCCAGAGATATCATGACGGCAGCACGGGCGCAGGTGGAGGCGGAGGAACGTGCGATCTTCCCCGTGATTCACCTGGAGGCAGAGAGGATGGTCGAGGGAGAAGGAAAGTGGAAAACCGTGGAAATCTCCCTGATCAATGATGGCGGAACCGCTGTAGATCTTCGGGCAGAGGCAGAGGGGGGCGAACTGCGCGGCGCTTTGCCTCGTGTTCTGACCCCAGGCCAACGGAAGGTCAGCCTCGACATCAGGGGAACCGATTCCATCAGGCTGAGCTATCGTCCCCTGTTCAGCAGAGATGAGAAAACATTGATCATGACGCTGGAGTGAGCCCACGATTGTAACAGAATGCCCCTCACTCAATATACGGCAATTATCGATATTGACGGCGACGCTCGTTCTATCTGTCAGTTGACGATATAAAGCATACGTAAGTTATTCAGAAACCTATTGTCAGTACGTAAATTCATTGGACTGGGCATAAAAATAGGAAATGGAAGGGGTTTGTCGCCAGGTCTGTCACTATAGTGGCATGAACTTGTACCCATAGTTGATAACGCCGGCCGCTCCCTCGTCGCTGATCTTGCGCAGCGTTGCCCGGACGCGCAGCCCGATGTGGACGTCGGTCGGGTCGATATCGATCACCTGCGCGGTGATGTTGACCCCTTCATCCATCTTTATGATGGCTATGACGTAGGGCTTCTGCATCTCGAGTTGCGACGGCGCGTCGTGGACGATCGAGAAGGTGATGACCTCTCCCTCGCCCTTCAGCTTGAACGGCTCCATCTTGCCGATGGAACGGCGGTGACATGTTGGACATACCGAGCGCGGCGGGAAATAAATGCGTCCGCACACACCACAGCGGGAGCCGATTAGATTGTATCGTGAGGCATTCTCACGCCAGAACCGTGCTACTGCCATTAGTTCACCCTCCCCAGCAGCTGGACGACTGCAGTGGCTCCAGTCCCCCCAACATT
This sequence comes from Methanobacteriota archaeon, assembly GCA_012519255.1. Taxonomy (GTDB): domain Archaea; phylum Thermoplasmatota; class Thermoplasmata; order Methanomassiliicoccales; family Methanomassiliicoccaceae; genus DTU008. The sequence continues at coordinate 10,376 of JAAYQQ010000035.1, forward strand.
ATGGGCCAGGCCATACTCGGCCCCGGCCACCTGCCGCTTACCAGCCTCCCCGCGCAACTGGTGGACCAATTCCACCACCTGGGCGATGCCAGTGGCGCCGATGGGATCGCCGCGGGCCTTGAGACCTCCCGATGTGTTGACGGCAAGCTTGGCGCCCAGGGCAGTCTGCCCATCAGCGGTGGCCGCTCCGCCCTGTCCCTTGGGGAAGAATCCAAGGTCTTCGATGGCCAATATCTCGGATATGGTGAAGGAGTCATGCACCTCAGCTACCTGAATATCAGATGGAGATAGGCCAGTCCTCTTGAATGCGCGTTCCGCAGCTACCGTGGTGGCGTCGAAGCGACATAGTGATTCTCGATGCGCCAGTGACAGCGTGTCCGATGCCTGTGTCGACGTCAGTACCTCCACTGGAGTGTCGGTATACTTTCGCGCCTTATCCATGGCGCACAACACCACCGCCGCCGCGCCATCGGAGACGGGGGCACAGTCGAATAGGCCCAGCGGCTCGGCCACCGGGGGCGACTTGAGAACTGATTCTAACTTGATCTCCCTCTGGAACTGCGCCTTGGGGTTCATGGAACCATGTTTGTGATTCTTGACCGCCACCGAAGCTATTTGCTCCCTGGTGGTCCCATAATCATGCATGTGCCTGCGGGCGATCATGGCATGCAGCGCAGGGAACGTCGCTCCAAAGGATGACTCCCATTGCTGGTCCGCAGCCATGGCCTGGATCTCGGTGGATAACGTGTCGCCGACATCGGTCATCTTCTCCGCGCCGCCGACCACCACAATGTCTTGCATCCCCGAGGCAATGGCCATATAACCCTGCCGGAAGGCCAGGCCGCCAGACGCGCCAGCGGCCTCTACCCTTGTGGCAGGTATATGATCCCTGGCCAGGCCAGAGTAATCGGCGATGAGCGCGCCGATATGTTCCTGTTCAATGAATTTGCCTGCGGACATGTTGCCCAAATACAGGGCATCGATCTCATCCCCGGATAGATTGGCGTCGTACACGGCGGACAATCCAGCATGGATACCTAGATCGCGTAGGGACAGGTCCCATAACTCTCCAAATCTGGTGTCCCCTATCCCGATGATTGCTACTTTTCTCATTCTGTAGCCTCCTTGAGTTTTATCTTGCCCTTGTACTTCGCATAGGTGGCGTAGTCAAGGAATTTCTTCCGCTCCACCATCTCCCTGACCGATGGGGCAGCGTCGCGGCGCAGATCCTCTATCTTATCGGTCACGGTGATATCGAAGGCGTCGGAACCAGCTCCAGAACCATAGGCCACCGCGAAGATGCGTTGGCCAGGTTTGGCAATATCAAGTACGGCAGCCAGGCCAAGAGGCACCGCGCCAGAATATGTATTGCCGATATAGGGAGTCAGCAGACCAACCTCAACCTGCTCGCTTGTGAAACCCAATTGTTTGGCCACCCTGGTCGGGAATTTCCCATTGGGTTGATGGAATATCGCATAATCATAATCAGATGGTGTTGTGCCCATCTCTTCAAGCAGTCGCCTGGACGCCTCGGTGATGTGTTTGAAATATGCTGGCTCACCGGTAAACCGTCCGCCATGTGATGGGTATTCTTGCCCCTCCCGCCTCCAGAAGTCCGGCGTATCGGTGGTATATGAGATCGTGCGATTGATGCGGGCGATGATGTCCTTGGAACCTATCAGATAGGCAGCCCCCCCGGCCGAAGCGGAATATTCCAGAGCGTCGCCCGGTGCCCCCTGAGAGGTATCGGCGCCAATGGCCACGCCATATTTTACCATTCCAGAGCCGACCATGCCCATACAGGTCTGGATGGCTGCAGTACCGGCCTTGCAGGCGAATTCAAAGTCTGCAACAGTGAGGCTGGGAGATACCTCAAGAGCTTCAGCGACAACGGTGCCGGTTGGCTTCACCGCGTAAGGGTGAGACTCTGAACCGACATAGATGGCTCCGATCTCCTTCGGGGAGACATCGCATCGGCGCATCATGCTGCGCGCGGCCTCAACTGCGATGGTAATGACATCTTCATCTGGCCCAGGTACGGTCTTGGATAAGATGAAGAGGCCGCGGCTCATGGCCTCTCCATCGGCCCCCCACACCTTCCCGATTTCTTCCGGAACGATGCGGTAGCGCGGGATGTACGCGCCATAACTTACAATTCCTATATCCATAAGTAATCCCTCTAGATTAGCCTCTTTAGTCTGTCCACAATGGTCTCAACAGGTAGTGTGATCTTGACCAAAGGTACGTTCTCAAGCGTGGCCAGTTTGATGGCCAGCTTATCGACGTGTTCCGGACGATGGTAGCATACTATGCTCGGCTTTAACGGATGAGCGCGAACAGCGATCATCGGTGAACGCCCGAACCTAACGCCGGTGAAGATGAGGGCGCGCTAGCTCGACCAGCCGTATATCTTGAGATAGTCGAATGAACTGAGTGCGGTTATGGCCCGGATAGAGTCGATGATGGTATAGCCGTGGATGTGACGGTCCAGCGGCACTTCGGAAGTGAGATTTTCACCCTCCGTCAAATCCACGAACTCCTGAGCCGTGATGCTGGTGCGGAACTCGTTGATACTGATAATACAGTCATGCTTCTCACCCAGGTCATAGCGCTTCAGCACCTCGCCCCCGGAGCGCTCGTCCAGCTCGATGAGGCCATCGACGAGCCGACGGACTATGGCGATGCCGGGCGACTTTCTTCGCCCAGATTCGTAGTCGCTAATGACTGAGGGAGAGATATCAAGCTGCCTGGCTAATTCCTGCTGGGAGACTCCAAACTCCTCTCGCCACTTGCGGATGGTCTTTCCGGCATCGACGGAGAGTGTGATCTCACCAGCGATCTTCTCGCGAAGCTGCTCCCTCATTGGACGGCGGAGGAACCTGAATTATATTTATATCTGTCGTATGAAGACATCGACAATATCCGAATCCGGAGAGGGCCAGTAATTTTAATTACCCATGATTCGACGACAATGCTGACCCAATGACGGCCCCATATTGCCGACCTTTTCTTTACGACGTATCAACACGTCAGCGCCCCTTTTGATATGTGACGCCGAGGTACCCATTCATTGGCTGCAGAATGTAGTCTTAAGAGATCATACGGCCCATATTGGAAAGCCTGCCTCTTCTAGACCCTTTGAATGGGTTCAGGTCAGCATCGCCATCGGACTTTCAAGAAAAAGCTCCGGTATGCCCGCATGCGCCGATGCATGATCATATACTCCTCAACCACAACGGCATTTACTGAATGGCCCTTGAAGGCCCATCCGATGATGACCCCTTCACTGCCTTAAGGGTCAAACCATGGAGTTCTCAAGCACCGGTGTCGGAGAACAACGAATCCTCATGGTTCCACATACTGGATGGAGCTGATGGCCGCTCCCATCATTATTCCAGAGGACGATACCTTTTTAAATCGTATCCATATTAAGCCGTAGCAACCCACTGGGGCCGTGGGCTAGCTTGGTATACTTCGAGCTTCGGGAGTTCGAGACTCCGGTTCAAATCCGGGCGGCCCCACCAGTTTTCACGCATTTCTCATTAAACGCTCCCGGCCATCTTGGAAGAAGGGTTTCAATCCCATTGGCAGTTGGCCAATCATGAACGAATCTATTGCAAATATTGAATATCTATATATGTAATTCATTCCAATTTTTTCATCCATGAGGCTTAGGGAGAAGGAGATCACCGATCGCAGTGAGATTGAAGACATTTTGAAGAGGGAGAAGGTCTGCCGCTTCGCCATGTGCGATGGAGATACTCCATATGTGTTGCCAACCACTTATGGATATCACAATGGCTACATGTATTTTCATTCCTCCAAGAAGGGTCGGAAGATGGAGATACTTAGAGAGAACAACCGTGTGTGTTTTGTCGTCGACACGGGACATGAGCTGGTGCAGGGCCCGGTTGAAACTTCATGCAAGTCCACCATTCGATTCAAAAGTGTCATCGGGACGGGGCGCGCGAAGATGGTAGATGATCCAGAAGAGAAGCGCAAGGCCATGGATATCATCATGTGCAGCGTATTCGGCAAGGCAGAGTTCAAGTACACCGAAGAGGGCCTGAGGGATATGGCCATCATTCGCCTGGACATTGACTCCCTCACCGGCAAGAAATCTGGCTACTGATCCTCAATGATCAGAGGGCGACCTATATTGACATCATAGGGCCATCCTTCCATCATGAATGGTCGCTTGGCCATAGGCATAGATATTGGCCACACCAACCTACGGGCCGGTCTTGTAGATCAGACGGGCGCGGTAAGGGATGTGATTCGCGAGCGCACCGATATCTCTGGAGGGCCAGAAGGCGTCCTAGAGCAGATAGTTAGGTCAGCGGAACTTCTACGTGGAAAACATGAAGTGGCCGGCATCGGCGTTGGCATCGCCGGGCAGTGTGATATCGCTCGTGGAGTGGTGCGGTGCGGACCCAACCTGTTCTGGCCAGACGTTCCCCTGCAGCAATGGCTCAATGAGGAGATGAAGCTCCCGGTGATCCTGCGCAACGACGTGGTCATGGCCACGGTGGGAGAGTGGAGATACGGGGCGGGGCGAGGGTGCCATGAGCTGGTAATGTTGCTGGTGGGCACCGGCATAGGAGGCGGTGCGGTGGTTAATGGAAAATTGTTGCAGGGAGCGACCGGATGCGGTGGCCACTTCGGCCACATCTCGGTTCAGATGGACGGTCCGCTGTGCGGCTGTGGCCGACCTGGCTGTGTAGAGGCCTACGCCTCCGGAAGCGGGCTGGCGACGAGGGCTCGAGAAGACCCCTGCCTCTCTTCCTCCATGCTCGCCAATACCTTGCGACTGGATGGTATGGCGGTAGCCCAGGCGGCGCTTGCCGGCGATCCTCTGGCCCTCCGGTTGCGCGACGAGGCTGCCACCGCGCTGTCCTCGGCAGTGAGCAATGTGATCAACTGCTTCAACCCTCAAAGGGTAATACTGGGGGGCGCCGTGTTGAACGGCCTCACCCAGTTGTTCGACCTCACCGTAAGGGGCGCAATGGAACAGTGTCTACCCAGCCACCGCGACCATCTAGAAATGAAAAATATAGAGCTGGGTGACCTCTCCGGCATTATAGGCGCGGCCTCATGGGTCCACTATCCCCTCTAGCGGCGGGCGGCCTGGGCATCGATCGTGCGCAATAGTGCTCGCAGCCGTTTGCCCTTGCGTTCCAGTTCCTCTGCCGTGATAGTTCCCACCTGGGGGCACAGCTCATCGACAATGAGGTGGCCATCTTCATCCATATTTACAGGATATAGCGTGCACCCCAATGGGCGAGACCTATACTCACAGCAACGGCGAGCCTCGGAATCGTAGAAGAAACACCATGAGCCTACGTTGCGCAGCCGGGGAATGCCATCCTCATCGATGGAGCAAAATTCCTCGCGGCGATATCCTCGACGCTCCAGTCGTACGATGTCTGCCTCAGACAGCTCCATCATGGTATCCCGGCAGCACCTCTGGCAGTGGACACAGCGCATCATCGTTTAGTAAGCAATGGTGGCATAAATTCTTTGAGTATTATGACTTTAAAATTGTGTATTCTAGGGCAGGACTTCATTCCATAGATGGCCTTGATCGAACCGTATCGCGACCACCTGGCAGCTTCTCTTCGCTACCTGTTCCCCAGCCAGAAGTGGGGAAATGGGTTCGCCGATAAGACGAACCTGACATGGCACTTGTCGATGACCTAGATCTTGCCGCCGCACTCCGAGCAGAACCTTGCCCCAGGGGGATTCTGAGAACCACACTGGGAGCACTTCGGCGTTGAAGTCGGCGCCCCGCAGTTGTTGCAGAACTTGCCCTGGCCAGCCGGCTTCCCGCATACCGGACACATCGCCTGTCGCTGATCTATTTCCCCCGTGAATATCTGGGTGCTATCTGCTTTTTCTATAATATCTCGCTTCATTTTGTCAGCGCGAGCGGCGGCAACCTCGACCGATTCTCTGGGGGCATCCTCTACACACAGTGACGCCTCCTCATTCCAGTCGTTGTCACACACCCACTTGGCACATCGGGGGCATCGGTGAAAGTGACCTCTGGCCTCGTTCTGGGCTATCTCAAAGGCAGCCTGATGTTCCCTCTGCCATTCTGGGGACATCCCCTCATACCTGGCGGAGAGGATGTCGCCTCCAGTCTCCCCGGCATAACCGATATTGTACCTCCCCGACAGATGTCCGGCCATGCTAGCGACCTTACCGATATTGTTGAAGAAACCCCTCTTCTTATAGGTCTTCGACTCGATGAAGCGAGTCTTGTAGCCCTCGCTGCACATGTCGCAGAAGAAAGTGAATGCAAATCCGGCCTCGGTGCTGTTGTCCGCATAGTTGTCATTGAATGCGATCATCTTTCTGCTCATCTTTTACCTCCTGAAATGGGCTTACCACACTTGACGCAAATTGTTCCCAGAGGAGGTTGCTCAAAGCCGCATTTCTTTTGCAGGCACCTAACGGTCAGCCTGGCATCGCAATGAGAACAGTGGTCCCCAAAGAAGGTGACCTGATTACAGAACGGACAGGTCACTGTAAGGGATTGCCCACATCTCGAGCACGCTTTCCAGCCCTCCATGATGGGAGAGCGGCACCTCGGGCATCTTAGCTCATCCACAGGATTCCATCTCCCGCATTGCGGACAGACCTCTGCATCTGGCGGCACAAGCTGGTCGCAGTATCGACAAGGCAACATGTACCCTGGCATAACTCCTCCTCCACTCCCTCCGCCAAAATATAGTGATTAAGGCATATTAGATTCCTTCCCCTTCCTCACCTAGCTCATCTTCAGCGGATCCCCACCGCTCTGCATCATCCAGTGAGGATGTGTTGAAGGCAAGAAGTTGATTGACCTTGGTCTTCCACTCCTCTTCCGAAGTGTGAGCCACCCGGCCGATGAAACGAGCACGCAGCTCCCGCAGCTCAGGAATCATGAGGGCAGAGAAACGATACTTCTTCCAGGGCTCCAGCCGCAGCTGTTGGTCAGTGAGATAGATGGGTTGGCGACGGAAGTTGATCTCGCGGAGGCCAGTGGTGATCATATCCATGCACCTATCTGCAGCATCCTCTCTCGCCTCCTCACTCATGGCCGCGTAGGCGGCACGGGGAGATATGCGGAAGAAATAGGTGGCCCTACCGGTATCCGCAGAGGAGGTCGCCTCCATTACCACGGCGTTGCCATGAGGGCCAAGTATGGGTATCATGAACCAGACATAGGTGCCATCTGATGAGATGGAGCGCTTGATCCCAATGCGGACCATGTTCCCCTTTCCCAGCGAGGATAGGTATGCGTATTCCGCGCCCATCCCCCGGGCGGCCACCTCTTCCTCCAGGCCCTTCCACAACGCTGGAGAGACGTCTTCTATCTCCCAGCGGCGGGCCGCTCGACCCTCCCGAAGCAGACGCGACGCCGCATTAAGTACCTCTCCATCAGCCTGTGGATAGGCGCTCTTGATAGTCAATTGAGTCTCTTTGGCCAGCTCCGCCATGGCTGTTGAGATCGCCCCCCACAGGGGATCCATCTCCCGCCCCAGCATGGTCAGCACGATCAGCTCGCCCGAGGACAAGGAAATGTGCAACATGAAGTTACGGGCCTCAATCCCCTCGATATCACTGTATCTTACCCGGAGGATGCCATGACGCAACGGCAGGAGGACAAGCGCAGTGTCGTAGAGGCGTACCTCGCATGGACCCTCGGCACCGCGGAATGGCCGCAGCTCTACCTTTACACCCGGTTTGCGCAACTTCTCGGACATGAGCATATTGCGCATGATGAGTTCGTTGCGCATGCGATGTAGTTCTCGGACGATGTCTTCGTATCTCCGTCCCAGCATTGATAGCCGCAGTCTCCGACCGTCCTGCATGGCGATATCGATCCGGTAGTTGGCACTATTGATGAAAATTATGTCCTGAAGAGGGAACAGCCGATAGGGGCCGTTAAGCGGCCGCAGCTCCAGCGCCTCCCCAGCCAGGACTATTTTGGCATCTCCCTTCCCGAGCTCGGCGCCCTTGACATCCAGCAGCGAATAACTACCTTCTGCGTCCACGCTATTATATTGATTCGAGCTCATTAAACAATTTACGGTCAAACGCTCATCTCTAAAACGGGGAGCCCGTCGGTTCAAAAGAAGACGTGTCATCTGGGTCGGCGCCCTTGGTGATTAGGGGGACCGACAGGGCATATCATCGGGCCCTCTAAATAGAGGGTTCCTGTTACCTGCCAACGGTTATCATGGTCGACACGAAGGCAATAGAAAAGGCCAAGGATCATTTCGGCAAGATCCTTGAGGAGCAGCTCAAGAGGGTTGAGGCTCTGAAGGCCGCCCATGACTGGATTGACTATTCAGCGCTTGACACTATCAAGATCGGCATCTGCGGTGGAGATGGCATCGGTCCATACATCTCCCGTTCCGCTCAAACCATTCTGGAGTCTCTCTTGGAAGATGAGATCAAGAGCGGCAAGGTAGAGATCAGGGTCATCGAAGGGCTGACCATTGAGAATCGGGTCAAGGCAATGCAGGCCATCCCAGATGATGTGCTGGCCGAGATCAAGAAGTGTCACGTTTTGCTCAAGGGGCCCACCACCACTCCAAAGAAGGGCGACCCCTGGCCCAATATAGAGAGCGCCAATGTGGCCATGCGGCGTGAGCTCGACCTGTTCGCCAATGTCCGGCCGGTCAAGGTACCCGAGATTGGAGTGGACTGGGTATTCTTCCGAGAGAATACTGAGGGAGGCTACGTCCTTGGGAGCAAGGGCGTCAACGTCACTGATGACCTGGCCATCGACTTCTGCGTGGCCACCACCCAGGGCTGCGATCGCCTTATCCGGTTGGCATTTGACTATGCTCACAAGAATGACATCAACAAGGTGAGCATTGTGACCAAAGCTAACGTGGTCAAGGCCACAGATGGAAAGTTCCTCAGCATCGCCGAGGAAGTGGCGAAGGACTATCCCAACGTAAAGTGGGATGATTGGTTCATCGACATCATGACAGCCAAACTCATCGATCCCTATCGACGCAGCGACTTTAGGGTCATCGCCCTACCCAACCTTTACGGAGACATCCTGACCGACGAGGCCGCCCAGATCCAGGGCGGAGTGGGCACTGCAGGTAGCGCCAACATCGGCAAGCAGTATGCCATGTTTGAGGCCATCCACGGTTCCGCGCCGCGCATGGTCAAGGAGGGGAGGGCACAGTACGCTGACCCCTCTTCCATGATCAAGGCTACCGCCATGCTGCTCAATCATATCGGCTACACCAACAAGGCCAGGCGGCTAGAGATGGCGCTGGAAGTGTGCACGCAGTACGAAAAGGCCAAGGTCATGACCGGCCGCCCCAATGGCGCCACCGGAGCGGAGTTCTCCCAGTATGTCCTAGACACCGTGGATGACCCCGACCTGGAGAAAAAGTGGGAGAGCTATCAAAAGGCCTCCGCCTAAACCCCTTCCCTGGTGGCCCCATGGAATCTATCGGCATCTTCATGTTCCTGATGAATGTGGGTTGCGGTGCGCTATTCGCCGTCATATCAATTCCCCTGCTCCGGAAGGAAGTGGAAATGAACCACCTCTATGGCTTCCGAATTTCAAAGGCGTTCGAGTCGAAAGAGAATTGGCAAAAAATCAACCAGCACGGGGCGAGGGGGATGTTGATCTGGTCCATAATACTGATGGCAGCAGCGCCCCTGGCATTGGTGCTAGATTTGGAGAATAGCCTATTTCTGCTTACGTTCTTTGCGTTCCTTCCCCTGATTGTGTTCATTCCCATAATCAACACCTGTCTTTACGCGAGGAAGCTCTAACAACTGGCCAGGGGAATCGATGGGGTCGCCAGAAGTGAGATCTTTTGGTCCGGCGAAAACTCCTTATATATTTTACCCGGCGCTGGGGCATCGCAAGCACTACGTTAGAAGAGTGGAAAGCATCCGCCTGTGCCCCTATCATTGTTGTTCAAAATCAGACTAGATACGCCTGTATAAGACACGCCCAGGAACTCCCAGCGATGGGAGATTGGAGTTGTAGACAGACGAACTTCGCTTGAGCGGGCGCCCTCATAAAGCGATGCAATTGGGGAACGTATGATGCAACCATATGGAATCTGGCCTTTCAGTAAAAAGTCGGGTCCATAGGTCCAAATGCCTTTTCCTCCGTATGCCGGTGACGGCTCACGGCCAAGCAGGATGGGGCACCCTGCGAACCGCCTAGATTATATCTTCAAAAAACCATTTTAGGAACGGGGGAGAACAACGCTTGAAGAGATGGGAAGAAAAAAGGCGAGATGGGAAGACGTCCGCACGGACATCTCTAACAATGGCTCTGACAAGATCTCGGTCCTGTATGTGGACGATGAGCCGGCCCTTCTGCATTTAAGCAAAGAATTCCTGGAAATGGAGGAGGACATCCATGTGGATACCTCCACATCTGTCCACCAGGCGCTGGACGCCCTATCCTCTCAGAAGTATGAGGTTATTATCTCAGACTACAAAATGCCTCAGCAGAGCGGTATCGACTTTCTCAAACTCCTCCGGGAGGGAAAGAATAGTACGCCCTTCGTATTGTTCACTGGCCGGGGGCGTGAGGAGGTGGCCATTGAGGCATTAAACCACGGCGCCGACTTCTATCTACAGAAAGGCGGCGATCCATTCACCCAGTTTGGAGAGCTGCGCAACATCATACTGCAGTTGGCTCATCGAGGCAGGGCAGAGGCATCTCTTCGAGAGAGGGAGGAATTACTCAGTCTTATCACTAACAACATGCGAGATGTCGTCGCCAAGGTGAGACGGGATGGGATCATTCAGTACGTTAGTCCGTCCCTCGAACTCATGACGGGCCATGCTATAGGCGAGGTATTGAATCACGGCATCCTGGAGTTCGTGCATCCTCAGGATGTTCCCGATATGCTCTTGGTAATCAGACAGACGATCGAGCAGAAAGTAGGTATGACCGTAGAGTTTCGGCTTCGGCGCAAGGACGGGACGTTCGTCTGGATGGAGGGGACGGGGAATCACCTGTATGATGAGGAGGGGGGCATTCATTCAACTGTCTTAAGCATGCGCAGCATCGAGGACCGCAGGCGTTTCGAAGAGAGCATAAGGCACAGTGAACGCAAGTACCGCGAACTTATCGAGAATAGCGATGTCATCGTCCTGAGATTGGATTCGTATGGACATATTACATACATGAACGAGTTTGCGCTGCGATTCTTCGACTACACTCTCGAAGAGGTTTTTGGAAGGAGGGCGGCCGAGGTCATATTCCCACGAGAAGAGGAGGGGGCAGACCAGGGCCTGCGCGCCATGGTGCGCGAGATGATCGATCAGCCAGGATATTACGCCAGCAGGATCGAACAGAATGTGAGGCGAAATGGCGAGCGCGTATGGGTGGCCTGGGCCAATCGACATGTAAAGGAGAATGGGGACTCGCCAGAGATACTCTGCATGGGTGTAGATATCACCGAACATCATTATTCGGAAGAGAAGTTGGGAGAATCCATTGCCCTCCTGAAGAGTGTTCTCGATTCGACCCTGGACGCCCTCTTGGTGACTGACCTAAATGATGTTGTCAGAACATACAATCGAAGAGTTCTAAGCATATTCGACATTCCTGATGAGATGATGGAGGGGGCGACCCTCCAGGAGATATGGCAATTCGTCATGCCTCAGTTGCGCGATCCCGAGGCGTTTCGAAAGATCGTCCTTCGTTTCAAGGAAGGCATGGTGGCCGAACAAGAGCCCGTCGTACTGAAAAGTGGCCACCAATATACGCTGTCCATCTACCCTCATCGAATGGGCAGCGAGATCATAGGGATTGTATGGGGATTTCACGACATTACAGAGCAGGTCAGGGCGCAGGAGGCCCTTGCAGAGAGGGAGTCCAGGTTCCGCGCCATCTTTGACAATACGGCCCTCGGAATCGGCCTCATCGATGAAAAAGGCATCATCGTGGAGGCGAACGATGCCCTCCATCGCACTCTCGGCTACACCAGAGGAGAGCTGAGGGGATGCCACCGCCTGGACTGCGGCCATCCAGAAGATACGGCGGATGAGATGGCGCTCTATGAGGCGATGATGAGCGGGGAGATAGATCATTACGTCATGGAGCGGCGCTTCATCACCAGGGATGGTCGCATTATCTGGGCCAGGGTGACCAGCGCAGCGGTACGCGACGGGAAGGGGCAGTTGCGCTTTGGTCTGGAATTCGTACAAGACATTACCGAACAGAAAAATGTGCAGGAACGCCTGAGATTATCGGAGGAGCGTTACCGGCTGCTGGCCAGCAACTTTCCCAATGGAATAGTGATGCTTTTCGACCGCGACCTGCGTTACACCCTCGTCGAGGGCAGGGGGATGGGGGAGGCTGGACTATCCAAAAACTTGATTGAGGGGCACACTCCGCGAGATATCTTTCCCACAGAGATCTGCGAACAGGTCGAGGAAGGGCTGCGCCGCACTCTTCGGGGAGAGACGGTGATCCAGATCATTCACTGGCGGGGGAGGGTGCATCGAGCATTCAATACCCCCCTGATCTCAGAGGGAGGAGAAGTGTACGGCGGCATGACCATGACTCAGGATATCACAGATCTCGAGCGCAGCGAAGAGGAGCTCCGCCGCCTAAACCGCTCCCTTCGCATTCTGTCAGATGGGACCCAATCCCAGGTTCGCGCCCGGGACGAATATGATATGTATCGTCGGGCATGCGAGGCCCTCGTCGACCGAGGGGGGCACGATCTTGCCCATGTAGAGCTATTGGATGAGCACGAACGCCCTCGCCTCGTTGCCATATACGGCAGAGGGACGGATGGGGTATGCCACCTGCCGCCTTTATCCGGAGATAGAACCCTCTACGGAACCCTGGTAGTTGGCGATCTAGCCAATCGTCCCCCCACTCCGGCAGACGATATCCTGCTCCGGGAAGGCTTTCGAAGCTTCATCTCCCTGCCCCTCTGGCACCGTGGCTAACCTATCGGCGCCCTGAGGGCTTTCAGCTCGAAAGTGGATGCCTTTGATGATTCGGAAGTTGCACT
>JAAYQQ010000036.1 GCA_012519255.1 Methanobacteriota archaeon
AGGGCGCCACGGCCGCAACCGAGAATGCAGCGCAAGGATTTTGGACCCGGACTCTGAGCCTATAGAACTCATTGGGTCTCTCGTCGCGCCAGCGTAGCGTATACATTACGAGAGTTGTGGAGCTTAAAAAGAGCTGATTATTCCTCGGCCCACCACACCCAGGCGCCCTTCTCGGGAGAAAAGGAACCCTTGATCAGCCCCTTGCGCCGCATAATGTTGAGAGTACGGGCCAGGTCGTCAGGGCATCTTGCACCTTGTTGTTCCAATAGTTCACCCAACTCCAAGGTGGTGAGTGATTCATGAGATAGAATTTCCATAATTCTCATGTATTGTTCTTTTGACGAGGCCATTCAGAGAACCAATCGATAGAGTGTAGAAATATTCTTGCATATTAATGAGAAAAAGAGGGAAGTGGTTTGGTCGGCCATATGGTCGCTAAAACGCTACCAGTGATAACCTCATTAGGCAGCCTTTGCTGCTACTACCCAGCTGTACTCAATGCTGTCAATAAGGGAGCCTGTGTTAGCGTCCAACATCGAAACGGTGATGTTATATGTCCCCGCTTTCGGAGACCCAGCGACACCACTCTCTTCTACAGCATGAGTGATGAGGATGTAGTCACCGCTCGAAATATAACCATCGCCAGCCAGATCAAAGAACTCAATAGGAATCACCGTAGGAATTCCTTCTGCATCATTTGCCACCGCCTTTACAGGTCCAACAGCAGCTGGGGATGATAGTATCCAGGTTTTGGCGCCGGCATCCCATTTGTATGTAGCTGAGCTAAGTACATCAGCTGTATCAAAGCCATCCGGCCCAGTCACATCCACCCTGAGACTTATCTTACTTCCATCAATTGAGGGGGTGAGTTTTCCAAATCTGATCTTCTCGGTATCTCCAATCTTCTGCTTATCAGTGAATGAGCCAGTGATTGACGCCTGTTCGTCGCCCCCGAACCCCATAACCATCACATACAGTACCGCGGCAAGCACGACGGTGATCGCGACCATCAGGATGGTGGCGATGACCGGCGATACACCTTTACGGTTCTTCCAGTTCTTCTTCATCAGCATGATATATCCTCCAATCTTTATCGGTGGGGAGAAACCCACCTACGGGAAAACTCCCTCCAAGATAGATATAGATATGCCATAAGTTGTTTGCCTGGGAGAATATCTTTTCTAATATATAGAATTGCCAGGGCGATCTGAGAGTTATCACGGCCATTACAGATCGACTATCTGATCGCACACCAGGGCAAGCATGCCCAGGGTCTCTGGTTTGAGCGCTTCCTTCATCGTCAGCACCACCGGGTACGCCTCCCTTGGACCAAGATTGCTGATAAGGACGTGTAGAAACTCTGACAGGATCTTGGCATCGTTGTGAATGGCCAGCGAGTTGATGGAGTCGACAACGACCAGACGCCTCCCTGGCCCCATCCTACGCATGAGGTATTCCACCTTGAGAACGATGTTCTCCAGGATGGTGGGGCTCTCCACGTAGATGACCCTATCACTATCTGCTTTCTCACTCATGATCATCTGGGAGATGCAGTCGATAAAACAAATGCCATTGACATCGATGTCCAGCGCCCTGAAGGTCGCCAGTATCGTCCGTGCCGGCACCGCCGCAGTGATGTAGATCACCCTAAGATCGTTGGCCTGGGAGAACTCCACCAGACCACGCAGCACGTCGAAATAGACTGCCACGGGGAATTGGAACGCCGTAGCCACCGCCGGCCCCGCATCCTCCAGTGTGTTGCCCACTGCTGCAGCGATATCGCTCATCATGTACCACCTCTAAGCAGCGGCGTCACCAGTATGCCCACCGTGGTCAGGTCAATGACGTATTTGGAGCGGGAATGCGAGGCGCCCTTCATCTTGAGTACCTGCATCGTGCGCAGGAGATCCGAACGGCGCTGATGATTGCCCAGCACGATGACGCCGTCAGATATTATGCTCTCAATTGTTGCCGTTACCGCCATATCACAGTGCGACGAGGGGTCGACGTCCGCCACCAGTATGGCAGTGCAGCCCTTCTCATACATCATCTCCGATATCATGAGCAGGAGATCCCGTGAGATCGTCCCATCATCGAAACCGTAGAACATTGCCGAGAACGAGTCGATGACCAGCCGGCGGACATTATTCTCCTCGATGTGACGCGACAACGCCTCGCCGAACCGCATGATGTCCTCACGCGTCTCCGGCCGCCCATAGATGGAACTGCTCTCCAGAAGTTCCGAAACCTCCATGAACCTCAGCATGCCGGATTCCAGAAGATCGCGGTCGAAGAAGTCATACTCGGGTACAGAGGCTATCAGCTTCTCTGGCCGCTCAATGGTGGTGATATATATCGTCCTCTCGCCCCCGGCGGCCCCGCGGATGGCGAACTCCAGGGAGAGTGAAGTCTTGCCCACGCCTGGGACTCCCGTCACCAGTACCATATTTCCCACTGGGAATCCACCTCCCAGTATAGAATCGAGGCCCTCGATGCCGGTGGCGCATTTCTCCCTCTCTTGGCTCTTTGCCATCAATCTAGGATGGGCTCCCCTACTAAAGAACTTGTCAGAAAATGCTGAAAAAGACTAATAGCTGCATAGATTCTCTAGCAGAACATGAAGCCAGTCCTCCAGGTGGCCCTGGACCTCATGCATCTCAAGCGCGCTGTTGACATCGCCAAGGAAGCGGTGGAGGGGGGCGCTGACTGGATCGAGGCGGGGACACCGCTACTGAAGTCAGAGGGTGCCGAGGCGCTGCGCGTCCTTAAGAGAACGTTTCCCGATCGCGTCATCATCGCCGACATGAAGACCATGGACGTGGGCGGGTTCGAGGTGGAGATCGCCGCCAAGGCCGGCGCCGACGTGGTCTCGGTGCTCGGTCTTGCCGACGACGATACCATATCCGAAGCAGTACTGACGGCAAGACAGTATGGGGCAAAGATCATGGTCGACCTTATCGGCGTAACCGACCGCGTGACCAGGGCGCAACGGGCAGAGGAGCTCGGCGCTTCCTACGTGTGCCTGCACGTCGGCATCGATGAACAGATGCGCGGCGGAGGCTCCCCGGTGGAAATACTTGGAAAGGTCGCTGCCGCGGTGTCGATCCCTGTGGCCGTGGCGGGAGGCATAACCTCCGAGACGGCGCCGCTGCTGCTCGACGCCGGAGCGTCCATAATAATCGTCGGAGGCAGCATCATCAAGACCGAGGATGTTGCCGGGGCCGCTCGCCAGGTAAAGCAGTCGATGAGGGAGCGGCGCAGTATATCATCGGTGACCTCTCGCAAGTACGGTGCGGAGGAGCTGTTCGAGGCGTTCGCCAGGGCGTCAACATGCAACATAGCCGACGCGCAGCACAAGAGCGGGGTGATGAAGGGCATCGTGCCGCGTATCGAAAGAGGCGCCAAGATGGTGGGGCGCGCGCTGACCGTGCAGACCACCAAGGGAGATTGGGCCAAGCCGGTGGAGGCCATCGACCGCGCCGTCGATGGTGACGTGCTGGTCATCGACGCGGGGAGCAGCGATATCGCCGTGTTCGGCGAGCTGGCGGCATGGAGCTGCCGCACCAAGGGAGTGCGTGGAGTGGTCATTGATGGCGCCGTGCGTGATCTGGACGGCATCTATGCCATGGGGTTCCCGGCATTCTCCAGGTATATCGCCCCCAATGCTGGCGAGCCAAAGGGCTATGGCGGCATCGGTCACGAGATCATCTGCGGCGGGCAGCCCGTACGCACCGGCGACTGGATCGTCGGCGATGATAGCGGCGTCATCGTCATCCCCCAGGAACGGGCAGTTGAGATAGCCAACCGCGCCGTGGACGTGGCGGAGCGGGAGGACCGTATCCGCGAGGAGATAAAACGCGGGGGCACGCTGTCCAGGGTACAGGAGCTGGAGAAGTGGGAACAGATACGCTGATCAATCTGCACTCACACACGATATATTCGGACGGCGACTTCACCATAGAGCAGCTGGCGGCAGCGGCCGAGCGGAGCGGCGTGACGCATCTGGCGATCACCGATCATTTCGAGACCTCCAAGGTCCACTGCCTCCGCGTCAACCACTTCAACGACTATCTCCAGGAGATCGAGGAAGCGAGGCGGAGACATCCCCGCGTAAAGTTGTTGGCCGGCGTAGAGATCGATACCGACCCCGTGCGCTGTGATCTGGAGACGCTGCCCGTCGAGATGCTCAACCAGCTGAACATCGTGCTGTTCGAGTACGTTGACGATAACGGCTCAACGCTGGAGACGCTGGCGCCTCTTCTCTCACAGCTTACCCCCCTGCGCGGCCTCGCTCACATGGATATTGAACGCATCTACGCCGGGAAGGACCCCGAGGCAGTGGCGCAACGCTTCGGCGACTTTGACATGTTCGTAGAAGTGAACACTGCTTGGCCATACCGACGTGACGGGGCTCCCTTCTACGAGCGCGCTGCGGATTATTACCGGGCGTTCCATGGCCGCGTCAAGGTGTCGGTCGGCGCAGATGTCCATCACTCATTGGCAGAGGTGGGAAATCTCGTGCTGCCGTATCGCTTCATCCGCCGCCACGGACTGGAGCGCGATCTCCTCTTCTAGATGCGATCCAGCTACGGGGCGCTCCAAAATCGGGCATCATTCAGGAAAGATCGTTATCGTTGACAACAGAGCGGTGGCCATCCAATCAGGATCACCAGTTCCAGGTCTTTTCAATCATGCTCGGAGATAAATAAGAAGGAAAGGGGCGCTGCCCCATGAAAGAGTTTAGAAGCGACCGAGGCCGGCCATCTCCTCAAGGCGGCGCACCCGCTCTTCCACGGGAGGATGGGTGGAAAACAGCCTGACCAGCCCGCCGCCGCTGAAGGGGTTGACTATCCACAGCGAGGACGAGGTGGGGCTGCCGAAATCCATGGGTCTCGCCCTGTTGTACGACTCCAGCTTCCTCAGGGCATTGGCCAGGGCCATTGGGCGGCCGATCATCCTTGCGCCCTCTGCGTCGGCCAGAAACTCCCTCGACCTCGACACCGCCATCTGCAGCAGCATTGCGGCGAGGGGCGCGGTTACCGCCACCAGAATGGCGATAATCCAGTTACCGCTGTCGCGGTTACCGCCACCGAAGAAGCTGCCCCAATAGAATGAGCGGGCGGCATAGGAGATCGCCCCGGCGAGTGTGGATGCAACGCTCATCACCAGGATATCACGGTCCTTGACGTGAGCCATCTCGTGGGCGATGACCCCCGTGAGCTCGTCATCACTCAGCATCTTGAGAATACCGCGCGTGGCAGCCACGGTGGCATTTCTGGGGTTCCGCCCGGTGGCAAATGCATTGGGCGTCTCCGAGGGCACTATGGCAACCTGAGGCATGGGCAGACCAGCGGTCTGGGAGACCTGCCGTACGATCTTGTAGAGGCGTGGTGCCTCTGCCTCGGTGACCACCTTGGCCCGATAGGACATCAGCACCAGCTTGGAAGAGAAGAAATATGAGATGAAATTCAACAGTCCTGCGATAATTAGGAAGAATATCGCGCCCGCTACCCAGTCGCCCAGGAAGACCGTGCCGACCGCCCAGCCTATCGCGACGAAGACCCCTGTAAGGGCCAGGAACAGCATCAACACACGCGCGTTCGCGCCTATCTTACCCATATTTTCACCTTTGGTATCCTCTCAAACGGTATGGTCTATTTTAGCCTGTCGAAGATAAGGCAGTGTTTGGCCTGTTTGTCCGCGACGCCGATGAAGTCGGTAAAGGGATATATCCGGAGATTAATCCTTTGCCCATGGGCCCGGACCAGGAGCTCATGATGTCGTGGTTCCGCAGCTACTACATGGCCCAGCCCCCCCAGCCACCATCCAGATTGGATCGCCGGGAGTTTGGGTTCATGTTCTTCGACCGCGACTTCATGCAGCGACATATAGGCTTCCTTACATTGAGGGATCTACAGACATACCTGATAAGCAGGGTGCCATCACACGCCTACCATTCATCGGCATATTACCAATATCCCAACGCCCCCACCATGGGAGAGAAACGGTGGGAGGGCGCCGATCTCATATTCGATCTTGACGCCGACCATGTCAAGGGGGCAGAGGAGCTCAGCTATGCGGATATGCTCGCCCTTGTCAAGGTGGAGCTGCTTCGACTCATCGACGATTTTCTACTTGGCGACCTTGGCCTGGACGCCTCCAACCTCAAGATCGTGTTCTCGGGCGGACGGGGTTATCACATTCATGTCAACGATGCACGTGTGGCCTCGCTCAAGAGCCACGAACGCCGCGAGATCGTAGACTACATCTCCGGGACGAATCTCGACATGAAATGGGTGTTCCCCGAACGAGTTGCCGCGGCCAAGACCTTCAAGGGATGGACACAGGAGAGCAGGGTGAGAGACGTGCCGCCTCCCAAATCAGGCGGCTGGAGGAAACGGATGCGCACCGGCGTCGAGTGGCTGGTGGAAGAGATGCGCAACCGCGACCTGCCCGACCTCAGGCAGCGGCTGCCCTCTCTGGTCGACGTCCCCGATGGCATCATCAAGGGAATGATGAGGGATCTCTACGACCAGAGCGATGGGGCGGAAGGGGCGCAATTGACGCTGGACAACAGTGTCCTGGGCTACTTCAGCGATCGCCGCCATCTCGAATTGTTCATGCTCTTGCTGGATAATGAGGTCCGTCCCCGCTTCACCTCTGAGATCGACGAGCCGGTGACGAGCGACATAAAGCGCCTGATCCGACTCCCCCTGTCATTACACGGCAAGACCGGGTTGCGGGTGACGCCAATGGATCGGGAGACGCTTGGACCGTTCGAACCTCTCCGCGACGCCGTGCCTGAAATATATCCGGATGATGAGGTGGAGGTCTTCGTAAGGGGGCATCAGGAGGTGGAGCTGAAGGGGCGCAGGTTCACCCTGGAGGGAAGGTGCGAGGTGCCGACCTATCTCGCCATATTCCTGCTGGGCAGGAAGATCGCCACACTGGAGTTTCCTCCAGAACCGTGAGATAAATGCGACTGGCCAGGCAATGGACAAACCTATTTATTCAGCAAGCGGGATTGCTCGGGACGGGCATGGCTATAGATCAAGGGGCATTGGAGGGGGGAATCCGGTTGGCCCAGGTCCGTCGCACCAAGAAACTTCTCATTGCGGTGCAGGCGGTCATCGCGGTCATCGCTGTGATCGCACTGACGATCATGGGAGGGGATCTGCAACTTAAGCCCCTCTATTTCGACATCGGCGCCTTCCTTTACTTCCTTATTCTGATGGCCTTCATCATCGCCGTGGAGAGTCTCATCTTCCGCCTCCTCGAGGTCAGGTACGCCAAGACGGACAGCGCGAAGTATTACATGCTCAAGATCACGACCCGCCGCAGCAAGTGGGTCATCGCGATAAGCGCGATCGTCCTGCTTCTCGTGCTCATACCATTCGCGCTCGACATCGTTACCGATAGTATTTCCGAGAGCGGTCATACCTCTGGCGCAGTATCATTCTTCAACCGCGACGCCCTCGGGCTGACTTCTGTGGAAAGCATCACCGTGCACGGCGACAAAGGGGCCGAGGTCCTCATCATCACCGAGAACAACTACCTTGACCACGCCGGGGACCTAGAGATGTTGCGCCATTTCTCCGAAGCATACGCCTCCGACCTATCTTCTGGCGCGGAGCTGCCCCTTCCCCCAGCACCCTTCGGCAAGTATTACATCGTGGCGGAGGGGGGCGATGTGGACTATACTCTTTACCGCAGCGTATCTTCCTTCTTCATGGGCTTCGTGACCGTTTTCTCCGTTCTGTTCATCATCACCCACGCCGCCTGGATATTATACACGACACCTCTCCGCAAGTACTATGCCGAGGGCGCCATCTACCGATGAAGGGCGCAGCAAAGTCGCTCTGTAGCCACCTCATAGCCATTGGCCCTCGCCCACGCCACCGTCCGCGACGAGGGGTTGACAATGCCGGCCACCCCCGCCTGAATGCAGCGCACCTCCGTCTCCCACCACCCGCGGGGTCGCATGCATCCCAGCAAGACCGGGCAGGGAAGCGAGGCGGCATTCTCAATGAAGTTAACCAGGCGATCCTCCAACCCAGGCAGGGGTTTCTGGCCAGGCGGAGGGAGCAGCGCCAGCACCACCACGGCGGCTATTGGGAGGCGAGAAAGCAGATCAAGACAGCGTTGCTCGGCGTCGGGCTGCTGCAGGCCAACACAAACGTGAGGAACGACTCTTGCACCGGCGGCGAGAAGGGCGCGCAATGTGTTTTCATAGTCCTCAGGCGTCGCCTCCATGTGCAGCGATGACCGGATGACCTCAGGGTCCTGGAGCAGGTCAACCGAGAACGCTTCCGCGCTGGCAGACGCCAGCTCTCTGGCTGCCGCCTCGTCGAGCAACCCCGTGTGAACGTTGACCATCAGTCCTTCCGAGCGCAGCCGGGCGATGGCGCCGACGAAGGGAGCGAGGGGCACTCTCCCCTCCGCGTCACAGCCCCCGCTGACCAGGATGCCCCTGGCGCCCCTGGCCTTCGCTGCCCTGGCCGCGTCGAGCAGCTGCGCAGAGCTCGTGGCCGAGATCATGCCCCGCAGGAACCGGCCCTTGCAGTGCTCGCAGCGCAGGGCGCACCACGTCCCGGTGACGGAAAATGACGGAAAATTGTGGCCAGGACTATACACCGTAAGTCGCTTATTCACGGCAAAGGTTAAGGTGATAGAGACCAAAAGGTTTATTCGTATAATAGACTTCGAGGAAGAGGTTCACATGAAGGCCTTTAGAGCGATTGGTTCATTCAAGACCGGCAAGTTCACCTGGCAGAAGTACAGTATTGAGGTTGCCGCGAAGGACGAGGCCGGCGTCACCGAGAAGATCTTCTCCGATCTGGGCAGCCGCCACAAGCTGAAGAGGAGCGAAATCAGGATCGACGAGATCAAGGCCTTGAAGGCTGATGAAGTGGAAGATCTCGTCGTGCAGCATATCGTTGGAGGTTCCCAATGAACGAGCAGGAGCTGCGCCAGGCGATGTCTGCCCTGGAAGTCTACCGTCTCCAGCTGCAAAGCATCGCGGAGAACATGCAGCTCATCCAAATCTCCATTGAAGAGATGACCAGGGCCCGCGAGACCCTCGCCCAGTATAAAGACGCAGGGGAAGGCTCCGAGATACTCGTGCCCGTTGGGGGTAATTCATTTGTCTTCGCCAAGGTCGCATCCAGTGATAAGGCCGTTGTTGGTATCGGCACCGGCATATCGGTGGAGAAGGATATGGGGGAGGCGGTCCAGACAATGGAAGAGCGTTGCAAGGAGCTCGCCGAGTCCATGAAGAAGCTGGCAGAACGGCGGAGCGCCCTGGAAGCTCAAGCCACTCAGCTCTCCCAGACGGTCCAAGAAGAGATAGGCGCCCTGAAGCAGCAGGGCCTATAAGAGGTTGGCTCGTGTTCGGCGCCCTTAGAAAAAAGCTGGCCGCCCTTCGGGGAAAAAAGGTCGAGCCTGAGGAAGATGCCGGGCAGGTCGCAGAGGAGCCCTCGGTCGTAGAGGAACCCTCACCAGTAATTGCACAGCCTGAGGTTGAAGAGGCCCCCCCAAAGGAGAAGAAAAAGAGGGGGCCGAGATGGTTCTTCAAGAACGCCGAGCCCGAGGTAGAGCAACCGGATGAGCTGGGCATAGGCGAGCTGGGCGTAGGGGACACGGGCAAGAAGATCAAGGAAGATAAGGTCGACGACCTGCTGTGGGAGCTAGAGCTGGGGCTGCTGGAAGCTGATGTGGCACTCCCGGTCATCGAGGAGATCAAGAACGGCGTACGGGACGAGCTCGTTGGCCGGCGCATTGAGCGTGGCTATGATCTCGGCGATGTCATTGAGCAGGCGCTCAGGAACGCCATCTCCAGCGTGCTGCAGGAGAACGAGTTTGACCTCGACGAGTTTGTGCGCAAGCACGACAAGCCAGTGGTCATCATGTTCGTAGGCATCAATGGCACTGGAAAGACCACGGCCATCGCCAAGATAGCTCACCGCCTTCAGAAAGGAGGGTTGAGCACGGTGTTGTCCGCCTCCGATACCTTCAGAGCGGGTGCCATCGAACAGCTAAGTGTTCATGCCGACCGCCTGGGCACCAAGATAATTAAGCATCAGTCCGGAGGCGATCCTGCTGCGGTGGCCTTCGACGCGGTGGAGCACGCCAAGGCCAAGCGGCGTGACGTCGTCCTCGTCGACACCGCTGGACGCATGCAGACCAATACCAACCTAATGGATGAGATGAAGAAGATCAAACGCGTGGTCTCGCCCCATCTGATCATTTTCGTGGGCGATTCTCTTGCCGGCAACGATGCCGTCGAGCAGGCCACCGTCTTCGACAAGGCCGTAGGTATCGACGCCGTCATCCTCACCAAGATCGATGCCGATGCCAAGGGAGGGGCGGCGCTCAGTATTGCCCATGCCATTGGTAAGCCCATCGCTTTCGTGAGCACGGGGCAGGGCTATGAGGATATCATCCCCTTTGATGGCAAGTGGATGCTGGACCGGCTGTTTGAAGAATAAAAAACAAGCGGGGAATTATCCCTTTTTTATCTTATTCATCCATCGGTTCTGGCGATAGCGCCACCAGGCGTCCGTTTTTCCATGAAGGCCTCAGCCTGCTCCTGCCCTTCCAGTTGCCATTCTGCAGGACATAGGAAACCACCAGGCTCAGGCCGATCGATGCTTCCACATACGCCACCGCGGTCTTGGCGTCTGGATTGATCTTGCCCCAGGATTGCGCCTCCTCAAATGTGCAGCCGGAAAGACCGCCCCATTGAGGAGAATCGGCGGTTATCTGAACAGCATAGGAGTGTCCGCCCTTATCATGACCCATCGTGTCAGCCGTGCCCTCCATCTGCTGGATGAAGTTCTTGGGCACGCCCCCGCCGATATAGATGGCAGCGGTGGTATCAACGGCGATCTTCAGCTGAGTGAGCTCGTAATTATCTCTAATGGCATCGATGTACATGAACTCATTAAAATCTCTACCCTCGGAGAGCATTTTGTGGTAGAATCCAGTGAGGCCAATGCCAATGGATGAGTCGTTCATCGCTGGCACGAAGATCGGCACCCCATACTTCCTGGCGTTGTAGAGGATGGAGTCCTCATCGGTGATCTGTGAGCCCAGGACCTCCATGAACTCCCGGCTCGAATAGCCACGGGGCTCCAAGGTCTCTGCGATCTCGCCAATCTCGGCGTCCTTCTCATAAAAGGCATCCTCGTCGACCAGGGTGTCGTATATACGATCGATCGCAAGGTCCCTCAGCAGGAGGTCATCGATGGTCGGCGAGCATTTGTAGTGCCAGTGGCCGCCAGCGTTGAGATAGTCCTGATACATGATGGCGCCGGTGGAGACCACGACATCGACTATGCCAAACCGGATCATATCAGCGAGTACCTTCCTTAGACCGGCCGCGATAAGCGGGCCGGAGATCCCCAGAACAATGAGAGGCCTTCTGGGATCCAGCAGGGCGTTCTCATAGACCCGCGCACAACTGGCGAGTGCACGACTCTGTATGGAGCTATCCATATAGGCGTTCATTAGGTCCTTGACGGTGTGGATATCCTCCAGATCGATGTGTTGCACTCTATCGTCTAAGATTGATCCCTTGGTAGTGTTAACCATGCTTCAAAAACACCCCCCACAAACATCTCTATACGATATATCAATATTCATTAATATCGTTCAATAGAATTTATGATGAAATTTCTACAGCCTCAAGTGAGCGTATCGCGCAGGCCTATGCCCTTAGAACGTCGTGGTTTGCTCTGACAGCTGGTTTTACCCTTCAGTCGGCTAATGGGACCCGTACCACTCCACGGCCTCATACGCCTCCAGAGGATTGAAGAGTCGTGGCTCCCCCTGCGCCATGCTACATAACAATATGGAGGGGGCGCGAGTGTTCTACCTGCCAAAGCGATCTCATCGTGGGGGAGTACTGTGCTGCGGCCATGCCACAGCTATACCTGGCCGATCATCAGTAATCTGGACAGGGCTCCTTGAACTGGTCATGATAACACATCTCAACGAGAAGGGTGGCGAACACTTTGGCGTCATTGACAATATTATCAATTATGGCGTACTCGTTCGCCTGGTGGGCGACCCCATCGATGGTTTCCCAGGCATATGCCTCCATTCCCGCCAGACGGAACCAGTTTGCGCACGTCTGCCCGCCTATGCCAGCGAAAACAGGCTCGACCTGAAGAACTCGCCTGATGGCCCGCCGCAGCATTATGGCTCCCTCGCCGTCGATGGGAGTGGCTTCACCTGCGGGGTCTATCCGTTGGGTGATCACTTCAATTTCGGCGCCGGTGCGCTCCTCGAATATCCTGGCAATCTCACGGGCCGTATCAATACAATCCTGGGGATCGTACCGGGGAAGTAGCCGGATGTCCATGAAGAAGACGTCCTCTCCGGGCACCGTATTGATATTATCTACATTGACCAGGCGCTTGGTCGGCTCGAATGTGGAGCGGGGCGGCCTGAACAGATCATCCTCGGCGTTGTATTTGCCATAGAGATGCTTGCTGACATCCACCAGGAGCTCCGAGCCCACCCGAAGAGCGTTGAGACCCTTCTCGGGAGTGGAGGCGTGGACCTGCTTGCCCCGGACGATGAACTTGAGCCAAATAATGGTCTTCTCTGCCACCTCTACCAGTGAACCATCCTTCGACCCGGAGTCAGGCACATATATGATGTCATCTTGACGGAACAACCCCTTCTGGAGAAGATATTTGATACCGTGCTCGGAGCCGGCCTCCTCGTCCGCCACCACGGCAATGCCGATGGAAAGGGTGGGCTCCAGTCCCAGGCCGAGAAGGGCACGCAGCGCGAACAGGGTGGAGATCACCGCCTGGCCGTTATCCTCTGAACCTCGACCGTAGATCTTTCCATCCACCACCGTGCCATCAAAGGGTGGATGTATCCACGCATTGGCGTCGCCCGGCGAGACCGTATCCATGTGGGATACAAGCCAGACCGTGCGCTCCGAGGCTCCCCGGTGCCGGGCGATTATACTGGGGCGGACCTTATGTTCGACCCGCTCGTCAGGGACATCAAACCGCTGCACCTCATTGAAGCCACATCTGCGGACCAGCCCCTCGATGAACTGCGCCCGCTCATACTCTCCCTCCCCGCCGTTCTCCGGCCCCATGGCAGGGATGCGCAGCATGGCCGTCATCTCCTTGATCATATCGTCCCGGTAGCCTTCCACGGTGTCAAGCAGGTCGTCCAAGCGGCTCATAAATATAACCCAATGGTGGAACGGAGCGTTGCATTAAATTATTTGGCCTTGACAGTTAAGAAATGAGGTGATGGCGCGGGGTCGATCCATTCTTCCTGTAAGATCGCCCGAGGCGCCGTTCGCAGAAAAATGATAAAGGGCGTTTGGGAGCCTACTCCCGCCGTACCAGCATGGAGACGGCGTTGCCCCCTCCCAGACAGAGGGTGGCCAGCCCAGTACGCTTCTGACGGTCGTGAAGCGCGTAGATCAGGGTGGTTAATACCCTCGCTCCCGACGCACCGATAGGGTGACCGATGGCCACGGCTCCACCGTTAACGTTGAACCGATCCTCCGGAACCTCCAGCTCCCGCCTTACTGCCACAGAAGCGGTGGCGAAGGCCTCGTTGTGCTCGAATAGATCGATATCATCTATGGCAAGATCGTTGCGCTCCATCAATGCCCTGGAAGTGTGTATGGGCGCCTCCATGATCCACTCTGGCCGGGTTCCCCCAGTATTATAGTCGATTATACTTGCCAGAGGAGCGAGTCCCCTCTCTTCGGCATACTCCCGCGATGCCACCACCAACGCTGCGGCGCCATCGCTGATCTGGGATGCGTTCCCGGCAGTGACCAGGCCGCCTTCCTTGAATACAGGGCGGAGCCGTGCCAATGCCTCTACAGAAGTGTCCGGGCGAACGCCTTCATCTTGGCGCAGCTCGAATTCTTCCTTACGAGTTTTGATCTTTACTGGAAGCATCTCCTTGTCGAAACGGCCCTCCTTGAAGGCGGCATGGGCCTTGAGATGACTTTGATAAGATAGCAGGTCCGCTTCTTCCCGCGTCACATTATACCGCTCTGCTACGATCTCCGCGGTAATTCCCATATGCTGGTCAGTGGGGGCATCCCACAATCCATCCTTGACCAGGTGGTCAACTATCTTATTATCTCCCAAACGGTAGCCAAAGCGGCCGTCCATCAGGAGATAGGGCGCGGCGGACATGTTCTCCATACCTCCCGCAACCATTATTTCATGCTCTCCAGCACGCACCGAGTTGGCGGCAAGCATGACCGACTTGAGGCCAGAGCCGCACACCTTATTGACGTTGAACGAACCTATCTCAACAGGGAGTCCTGCCAACAGCGCGGCCTGGCGGGCAGGGTTCTGTCCCGTTCCCGCGGGCAGCACGTTGCCCATAATGCATTCCTGGACATCCTGACTGCTCACACCGGCTCGCTTCACTGCCTCAGCGATAACCATCGCACCCAACCGAGGGGCTGCGAAGTTTTTCAGCGAACCACCGAACTTGCCGACCGGGGTCCGGACGGCGCTCAATATAACAGCTTCTCTCACCGGATCATGCTCCTGTCTTCTGAGGGTGTTCTAAAGGGAGGGCCTCCCTATTTGCCGCGCCATCGGATGGGCGCAATAAATATTTGTCGGCGGGCCACTCCGACTACCGTCGATGGGGGATGTCCATACGTTTGAGAGGTTTGGAAAGATGCCGCCGGGCACACACCGGAGGTTCATACCATCCCGTGCTCACCGTGCGCTCCTCTAATTCAGTCTCGGCCTCCCGTGCCCTGGTCCCGCACTTCCGACAGCGGTATCCCTGATTGGCTCCCACAGACTTCATGCGCCGACCGCATTGGCAGAGAGGATTGGCCGTCTTGATTTTGGATGGAGCCAGATAGAGCACCTCCATCTTCTCGATGTTCAGCGTCCCCAGATCCTCCCGAACCTCTCCCAATACCCTTATACGATCACCCCGGCGGAGCGCGCGAACCGCGTCGCGAAATGACTTGCTGGGCTCGTAGGCGGCCGCCTTTACCACTGGACAGTTGTCAGTCCTCAGCTCAACAAAGACATGTCCTCCCCGCATCGTCCAGGGTTTCCGGATCACCTCACCAACAACCTCATAGGAAGAGCCGGGAGTGAGCTCCTTCCAATCCCTGATGATGTGATCGTCGGTACCTTGGTTCGTAATGAAGAGTAACCAGCTCTCCACCGTCTCGGAAGGTATTGATCGCATGGCCATGACCAGTTCGAAAGCAGAGTCTCCCCTGATACCATAGAGGATGGGGCAGGTGGTGTGGGGGACTATGGCCGGCCGTTCCGCCTCTACATCATAATTGTTGAAGGTGGAAGGGAAGTCTTGATCGAGCCTGCGGACCTCCTCAACAGAGATGTTACGAGGAGTGCCCCAAAGCTCCTGCTGACGATATGTTAACAATTCAAAGGTGCGATCGACTGGCCTCCACGCCACGGCCGCGGCGGCGCCTATGATTCCGCGGCCCTTGTTCAGTTGAAAATAACTTCCTCCTGCATCCTGTACCGCCCGGATAGCGACTTCCCGATCCATGATCCGGGTTACCGTCCTCTGATACAGTGAGGCATCTGGCCGCCTGGGACAGACCACCAGACCGGGGTCCGAGTCATCGGTCTGCGCCCATTTCCCAAGCACTGCTGAGGCGCGTTCCATCACTTCTTCCTGGTCAGGTTCCCCCGAGGAATCAGGGAAGGCGCGTACCGCCCGGCCGCCCACCTCCCCAATAATACGCCCGTCCCCCTTTCCCCGCCCAATATTGATAGCCACCGCAGCGTTGCCCCGTGTCTTCCAGGGTACCGCTGGATTCAGACGAACGATTCGAGGGAGGCCTATAAGGTCCCACTCCGGAAAGGCCCTGATCAGCTCAACCACAAGATAGGTGGTGCACATCCAGGTAGGCGAGTCAGTGTCGTCAGCGGCTATGTACATGAGATTAATGCCTCGGTAAGAAGAGAAGGGTAAATCAAAGCTTCCCATACCACTGGGACAGGAAGGGGATCAGGCCCTACATGAGAATCATAGGATGATTGAGATTAGCACACATACGTCCGTGAAATTTATTTTTTCTAGGACCTATCCATAACCATTGAATAATGATTTAACCATACTCCCGATATGTCAAAGCCATTCCTTGTCCAGAGGGCTAATATCCTCTCGATAGGCATGCTTTCGGGCGGCCTCGCCATGATAATTATCGCCACTCTTGCCCTGAAGGGAATTGCATTCACCGAGATGGGTAATTGGGACTACTGGGTCCTTATCATAGGAGTGTTTGTCGCACTCATCGGAGGCTTATGGTTTGCTACCTACATATCAAACATAAGAAAATTCCATAAACTTCTGAATGAGCAGAGCAAAGCAAACTTCATGAAGAAGCAGGATGATATTGAATATCTTGCCTGGCAGTTACCCTTAAAATACGAAAACGAGCTGGCCATGAAGAAAAAATATTTTGGTTTGAAGTAGATTTAATAAAACTGTATATAAAGAAGAGGGGGACCCCTTTATTTCCACTGGAACTCAATAAGTTACCGACTCCGGTAACACAATGATCACGGGCTCCTTCATGGGATCAGGAGTGACTGGCCCCCTACCTCGATGAGGCGACGAACGATATTATCATAATCACGTTCTCGACAATTGAGAGATATCTCTGTGCCTTCTACCGTCCTGCGGACTTCCAATTCAGTAGAATCATACAACCAGGATATTAAAGATTCAGCTGGAGAAGAATGGGGAAGGAAAAACTCCATCTCAATGGGATAGGAAAAATATTCGAGGATGCTTTGACGTAGCTGATCAAGACCGTCTCCTGTAAGGGAAGAGACGGTTACCACATCATTGCATGGTACAAAAGAGCGGGTCTTTTCTATACGGTCAGATAAGTTCAATGTCTGATCTGACTTGCTTAGAACGATGATAAGAGAAGATACATCGACTTCTGGAAATAATATTTCTAGAGAGGTTTGTAGTTTTTTAAGAAAAATATCTTCATCATCAGAAGCATCGATAACCAGTAAGACCAGATCGGCAAAGAATATCTCATCCAATGTGCCCTTGAAAGATTCGATCATATAATGTGGAAGGTCTGTCAGAAAACCGATGGTATCCGTTATCAATACCTGTTTTCTCGAACCTTCCAGACGACTGGTGGTGGTCGATAGTGTAGAAAACATTCGATCTTCCACCAGGACGCGTTCATTGGTGATCGTGTTGAGAAGAGAGGATTTTCCAGCATTGGTATACCCTGCCAAGGCAACCGTGTGAAAACCTTGATAGGTTCTTCGTCGACGCCTCAATCTACGATCGTCGCTAAGTTTGGCCAATTCATCTTCTATACGAGCAAGCTGACGAGTGATGAGCTCATAATAGGCACCAGTCTCATACTC
Organism: Methanobacteriota archaeon; assembly: GCA_012519255.1. Classification (GTDB taxonomy): domain Archaea; phylum Thermoplasmatota; class Thermoplasmata; order Methanomassiliicoccales; family Methanomassiliicoccaceae; genus DTU008. Next base: position 17,406 of record JAAYQQ010000036.1, read on the forward strand.
ACCTGTTCCAAGAAAACCAGGATGCTCGCCTCCCTTGGCGTTGTGTATCCATTCTCGTATAAGGGGAATTTCATATCGCAATTTTGCCCTCTGCACCTGTAATTGCGCTTCTCGAGAAGATGCTCGATCTGTGAATATCTCCAATACCAAACGGATGCGATCGATACATTCCACACCTAATTTACATTCTAACAGATAATGCTGAGACGGTCTTAATTCACCATTGATAAGGATTAAATCGACTTTTCGGAGTTCTAGAACCTCTTTGAGCTCGGTGAGTTTACCCTTACCTATGTAGGAAGAAGGATGAGGTCTATTTCTTCTTTGAATTATTTCATAGACTACTTCTAGATCAGCAGAGCGGGCGAGCTCTTCTAACTCGCTTACATTTTCATCAAGAGTGATGATAGCTGTTTTTCTTTTCACTCTTTTATCTCCTGTTCATAATATTCTTTCTTTTTACTTATCTTTACTTCCTTTCCTATATTATAACGTAAGTAGATTCTTTACAGTTCTTTTTTTACTTACTTTTTACACTAGCAATCTTCTTTTTCATTTCTAAAATATTTTCGTTTGAAGATGGATATTTACCTCTTCCCCTATCTGATAATACCATTTTAAATAGACTGTTAACTCCGAAGAGATCAGGATAGGGCATATTCTCATACAACAGACACATTTTTCAGGTTCCAGTGGAAATAAAGGGGTGGGGGGGTTGAGACCTTTCAAAGGGCTCCCATATATACTGGGCCAGAAAACTCCGATGTTCAAAGAAAGAAAGTTACTTGAGGGGGTGCTTCTATTCGAAACGATGCAGGGAACATCTCATCCTTCCAATGGAAATAAAGGGGTGGGGTCGAATGACGCCCTGCAAGGGCTAGGGGCAATTCTATGGATGAAAGTATCTTTAAACCATATCTGAACACCAAACGCATATTCCAACGTAATCGCGAGATATTGAGACCTTCATATATCCCCAATGAACTCCCTCATCGGAAGGATCAGATCAATCAGCTTGCCTCTATTTTAGTCACCGCTCTAAGAGGTGACCGCCCCTCCAACGTCCTTATTTTTGGGAAGACCGGAACTGGAAAGACAGCATCTGTGAAATATCTGGGTAAGGAAATACGCAAGGCTGACTCAGAATTCAACCGTATCAGCTATATTTACATGAATTGTGAGGTCGTGGACACTCAATACGGTGTTCTGCAGAATATCGGTAACATGTTTATCGATAATTTCAATGAAAGGATACCCTTCACTGGATGGAGTACTGAGCGTGTTTATAACAGTCTCCGAGAGAAGCTGGATGAAACCAATAGGGTGGTAATCATTGTCCTGGATGAACTGGATAAGCTTGTGTACAAATCCGGCGATGATGTCTTGTATCATCTTTCCAGAATCAATGATGATCTGCAGAATGCCAAGGTATCACTCATTGGCATCTCCAATGATCTTAAGTTCACCGACTTCTTGGATCCAAGAGTGAAGAGCCGGTTGGGGGAAGAGAAGATGGTCTTTCCTCCATACAATGCCGAGCAGCTCCGCGATATCCTGAAACAGCGCTCTGACCTTGCATTCTACCCTGGAGTCATCGATATGAACGTTCTCCCACTGTGCTCCGCCCTCGCTGCCCAGGAGCATGGTGACGCTCGCCGCGCTCTTGACCTTCTCAGAGTGGCCGCCGAGATCGCCGAGCGTTATGGGGATGATGAAGTCACCGAGGCCCATGTCTATAAGGCCAAAAATAAACTTGAGCTGGATTGCGTCACCGAGGCCATCCGCACCCTGCCAACCCAGTCTAAGCTGGTGCTAATGTCTATTTTATTAAATGAAGAAAGGAAAGAAGGCCGACTCACCACTGGGGAGGTCTATGAAACCTATCGTGAGATCAGCGGTATAGTTGGTATCACCATTCTCACGCAACGGAGGGTAACCGACCTCATATCTGAATTGGATATGTTGGGTATCATTCATGCTCGGGTGAAGAGCTTCGGTCGAGGCGGCCGTACCAAGGAGATCGAATCCTCGGTGCCTGTCATTGAGACAAAAAAGGTCCTGGAGGAAGATGAGGTGCTCCAGGCCATCAAGAATTACCGGCCCAAGAATCAGACAACACTGATCTAAGTGTCATTTTTCCCGGCGCCGGCCATCCCGGTGTCGCGAAAATATTCTTTTGGTCTGCTTGAACGGTTCGATCCCACGACGCTTAAGAGAAGAGTGTCCCACGTCCAAAATCATTGGGATGATGAATATGAGGCCAAGGGTAACGAAAAGGTTGATCTCGCTGTTATGGGGCGTATTGGCAGGGACGGCACCATTTGCCCATAATTTGAGCAGCCCGAACCAGGGGAGCTCTCCCCGGGCCTTGCCAATGAGCCACTCCTCTCGGATGGGTTCTTGCACCGATCTTATCCATTTTTGATCGTATTTGCCTATAACATTGCCGTTTTCGTCAACATCCCAATTATGGTCGCCCAAAGTGATAAGGCCGCCATGCATCTCACCTCGTTGGGACATGTAGAATAACATGGTTTCCAAATCTATCTGGACCGTGGTGTTGGCATAGCCAACATCATTAAGCACGACGCTCTTTTTGAGATTCCACCATACATTCTCTCCGGGTACTTCCCACATATCAGCTGGTAAATTGGCCAGAGAAGGAATGTCGAAGCCCCCTCCAGTATAATTGTAAACAAGATTGACGATGGCACGATGGATGATAGGTTTGGACATGCCCGAGTGATGATAAATTATCACATCTCCTGCCTCGCCATAGGTGTAATGGCCACTGGCAATCCCTTCTACATATGTGACCACTTCATCGAACGAATCAATCCCCTTGACCACTACGATGTCACCGGTGTCGATCGTTCCAATGTAGCTGGTAGTGTCAGAATGCTGCATGCTTTCTGATTCGATTACCACTAGTGGGGGCCATACTCCACTGTAGGCGAATATACTGGCAAGAATTATCAGGAATATGAGCGGGGTGATTATGAAGGCCCTGATGAAAGAGACCGTAATGCTTTCCTTCTCGCTCTCCTTCTTTGGCACGAACGCAAAAAAGGAACTCTATATTTATAGAACCTTCCTCTGGGAAGTTGTGAAAAGGTAGATATTGATGAGATAGAATGGTCATGAAGATGGAACGACCAGACAACGATACTTATTTCATGCACATGGCTGAGCTGGTGGCCACGCGTTCAACCTGCTTGCGACGCAATGTTGGGGCAGTTGTGGTCAAGGAGAAGCGTGTACTCACCACTGGTTATAATGGCGCGCCCAAGGGCCTCAAGCATTGCGCCGAGGTCGGCTGTGTTAGGATGGAAAATCACATCCAGTCGGGAACCCGTCATGAACTCTGCCGTGGCGTCCACGCAGAGCAGAATGCAGTCATACAGGCCGCTTACTTTGGTGTCAGTATCAAAGACTCTATTATTTACACCACAAATTTCCCCTGTGTCATGTGCGCCAAGATCTTGGTCAATGCAGGGATCGCTGAAATTGTGTACAAGGACGATTACGTCGATGAGCTCTCCAAGAAAGTACTCGATGAGAGCAAGGTGAAGGTCCGCCGTCATCAGCCTGAGCCCCTGCCTTGATGGGAACATGAAATCGATTTATAGTGGAGATAATTTACGTCCGGCACACGTTACGCGCTGATGTCTGGCTACAATATGACTGGGCCAGTGATTAGCAACACTTTAAATAATAAGAGTCAATACAGATGAAACCTTCCGGAGAGAGATCTGTGGGCAAAGCTGAAGCACTTTCTCAGATAAAAGAAGCCGAAGCCAAGGCCAAGAAGACGCTCGAGGAGGCAATCGAGAAGCAAAAGGCTATCGTTGCCTCGGCTCGTAGAGAAGCCGTGGACAAGCTACAGGCCGCTGAAAGGGACATGAGAGCCCGAAGAGAGGCCGTGCTTGCAAAAGAGCGTGAGACCCTGGCTGCCAAGAGAGATGAGCTTCTACGCAAGGGAAACGATGAGGCCGCTACTATCCAAGAAAAGGCCACCAATCGGATTCCCAAAGCGAAGATCGCCATCAAACAACAACTCGAGAGGGCTTTTGATGCTACTACCGGAACCAATGAGTAGGGTCTTGGTCGTAGGTACCAAGCAAAGATTGCCAGACACTATTGATATTCTATATAGTCTCGAGAATGTCCATATTATTGATTTTCCAGCCGATGTGGAGGGGTTCTCCCTCGGCTCGCCTATGGATGCAGCCTCTGACGCCTCTGGCAAGCTTCTCAAGCTGAGGTCCGTGGAGAAGGATCTTAATATTGATGAAAAGGAGCAGGTGGAGCAGGTCCCCATATCCAAGATTGAGAACAACCTGGATGCCACCATCGCCGAGCTTGAGAGCGAGGTCAAAGATACAATCGAACTGAGGCACGCAAAGCAGGCCCAGCTGGCCGATTTGGAAGATAAACTCGTTCAGCTAGAACCATTCACATCAATTCCCCTTGGACTTGAGATGTACAGGGGATATACTAGCCTGAAAGTCATGGCGGGAAATATCAGGACAAATCCTGACTCCGCCCTTAGTGAGGTCATGAGCGGTCACTATGAACTGTTCACCTCCGAAAAAGGCACATTCATTGTTTTATTCGTATCGACAAAGCAGGCGGAGGAGGCACAACGCATCCTTGGCCAGAACGGTTTCGTCCAGGTTTCCATCCCAGAAGGGGAAGGAATCCCTCAGACCATCGGGGCCGCCCTGGAAAATGATATAGCGGCCGTCAAGAGGGAGATTGGAGAGATCAACGATAAGATCGCCGAGCTTAGCGATAGACATGCATCTATGGTCTTGGCCTCGGACGAGCATCTCAGCATCAAAGTGGAGAAAGCGGAGTTGCCCCTGCGAATGGGGGCCTCGGCACACTCTTTCATCTTGGAAGCATGGATACCAACTGATTCCTATGATCAGCTCGATCAGGCATTAACCGCAAAGTTCGGCGATGCCGTTCACTTTGAACTCCTGGAGAACAGGGGTCGGGCAGATGATGAAGCCAGCGTGGAAGAGAGCGCGGATGATGAAACAGATGTTGCTGATGAGGCACCATTATCCTTGGGCGAGGAAACTCCCGTAAAACTCGAGCACGCCCGTAACGCTGGACATTTTGAGTTCTTCACTAAATTATTATCCACACCTCGTTACAACGAGGTCGATCCCACCATCACGGTGGCAATATTCTTCCCCATGTTCTTTGGCCTCATGGTCGGTGATGTGGGTTATGGAATTCCTTTCGTTGTGCTTGGCTTCCTCGGTCTGAGGATGTGCACAAGTAAAGATTGGCGTGCCATTGCCACCATGTTATTCTATGGGGGCATTTGGTCGATCTTCTTTGGTTTATTCCTATTCGGAGATATGATGGGTATCGAGTTCACTGCGCCTGCTGGTCATGCGGCAGGTCTCGTGCCAGGCTGGGAAACCCCCACCAGGGCGACCTTGCTGGGCATCGATATACCACATACTCTGTTTAGCATCGGCAATTTCGATGTGAACCTAGGCTATTACACTAAATTAGGGAGCGTTGAGCCCCTACTTTACATGAGTCTGTGGATCGGTATCGCTCATCTCCTTACTGGTCTAGCACTTGGTTTCTATAATGTAGCCATACGCCATGGATTGAAGCAGGCGATCATGGAAAAGCTTTCCTGGATACTCATAATGGTTGGCTTTGCCTGTCTGCTCCCTGTAGCCATAGATATACTCATTCGAGGTCACGATATAGACTTTACCAACCCCCTGCTGATGACAGGTATAGGCCTGTTCGCGGTGGGCGTGATCATGGCGCTAGGAGGAGTTGGAGGAATGGCTATTGTTGAATTGCCTGAGGTGATGAGCAATGTACTCTCTTACACCAGGCTTATCGCTGTAGGTATGTCCAAGGCGGGCATGGCTCTGGCATTCAACTATATCTCATTGGGGATGATCGTGGGTATTGGTATGGAGAATATGGATCCGACCACGAACATTGTTATGCTGATCTCGGCGTTGCTCATCTTCACGGTTGGGCATCTAGCAATCTTCATACTGGCAATACTCTCGGCTGGACTGCACGGCATTAGGTTGCAGTACGTCGAGCTCTTCAAGAAGTTCTATGAAGGCGGTGGGTTGGAGTTCAACCCACTGAAGATAAAGAGAAGATATACAGTGGAGGAATAGAAATGGTAGAAATGGCAAGTGGATTGATAGCGATTGCCGCTTCAGTTGCGGTTGGAGTGACTGGCTTGGCCTCGGCCATCGCCGAGAAGGACATCGGTTCCGCAGCGATTGGTGCGATGGCTGAGAATGAGAAGCTCTTTGGTAAGGGACTTATCCTTACTGTGATTCCTGAGACCATCGTCATCTTCGGTCTGGTCGTGGCCATCCTGCTCTGGCTCTCTATGTGAGTGAGCATTGAACAGAGGCTCACGCATGGCACTGGATAAGGTAGCTAATGAGATCCTGGAGAGCGCTAATCAGGAGGGTAACCTCCGCATCCAGGAAGCTGAGAAGGAAAGGGCCAGAATACTGAAGGAGGCCGACCTGAAGATCGAGAAGATGCAGAAGGCGGAAGAGAAGGAACTCCAGGATGCCCTACTTCGCATGAGGAGGCAGGAGCAATCCAGTGCGGAACTGGAGGCGAAGAAGATCGTCCTCAATAAGAGAAAGGACATCCTGAACCAGACCTTTGAGGAGACGCTCAACGAGCTCGCCGCGATGGCTCCGGCAGAGAAGTCCGCGCTCTATAAGAAGCTCTTGGCTGAGGGAAAGAAAACAATCCCGATGCCCAGTGTCTTCTGTCCTATTGGGGAAGCCGACCTCCTGGCTGGACTGAGTGGATGCGAATCCCTCACCGAGATCGATATGGAATCTGGACTCATTCTAGAGAGCAATGACAAGACTATTCGTCTTGACCTGCGCTTCCGCACACTTCTTGAGTCGATCTGGGAGAAGGAATTGAAGGACATCTCGGCGGTCCTGTTCGAGTAGGTTTGCTGGGTGAAGAAATGTTTGGATTTGGTCGCAAAAAAGGGAACTATCCGTATGCCACGGCCAGGGTCAAGGCTAAGAAGAGCAACCTCTTGACCCAGGATAATTATCCTAAGTTGCTGATGATGGATCTCAATGAGATCAGTAGGTTCATGGGGGAGACCCAATATAAGACAGAGATATCAGAGCTGGCTTCCCGATACAATGGGGTCAACCTGATTGAACTGGGCACATCCCGTAACCTTGCCCGGACCTACCGGGAGATCATCGGGTTCCTAACTGGAGAACTCAGGGATATTGTGGTGGCCTACCTGCGAAGGTGGGATTACTGGAACATCAAGACAATTCTCCGGGGCAAATGCTCTGGAGCCAGTCTGGAGGATATCCAGGAGGAGCTAGTACCCGCAGGCGACCTTAGCGAGGAATATCTTCTTTCCTTGGTGGGGATGGAGGATATCTCCGAGATAATCGAAGAGTTGCAAAAGACGCAAAGCATCGAATTCCCGGCGGATATCACTTCCTCACTGGAGGAAGAAGGGGCTAGCCTGGCCCCCATGGAGGATTTCCTCGATAAACTATATTACACTCGGCTGCTGGCTTCCTTCAAACCCAAGGGCAAGCCCAAGCGGCTATTCCTTTCTTACATTGAGAGAGAGATCGATATAGTCAACCTGAGGACCCTGCTGAAGCTTAAACAGGCGAACATTCCCCCGGAACGGATAGTAACATTCTTCGTTGAGGGGGGTTATGAACTCGACATCAGCGAGTTGACTCGCTTAGCCTCAGTGGAGAACTTCGAGGCGCTAGTTGACGAACTTTCCAAGCTGTCCCTCTATGACGTTATAAGGGAAGGTTTGGAAATAGCCGAGCAGACCGGTTCACTGTCCGACGTTATGTTAAGTCTAGAGAAGTATCAAGCCCGGCAGTCTGAGAAATTCTCCAATCTCTATCCCCTGTCGGTCCTGCCCATTATCGATTATATTATCAGGAAGAACGACGAGGTTAACAATATCCGGATCATCGCCCGGGGCAAGGCGAACGGAATGGACCCTGATACTATCAAGAAACTGCTGGTGATGTAATGGAGTTCGCTGTACTGGGAAGTGACAAATTCACACTCGGCTTCCGTCTTGCGGGCGTGAGCCGGGTCTACGCGGTGCAACCGGACGAATATGAGGCGCAGCTCCTTGAGCTTCTAGAAGACTCTACCGTTGGCATCCTAGCGATCAACTCATCTGAACTGTCCAAAGTATCTTCAAACGCTCGCAAAAAGGCGCTGGAGAACATATCTCCTGTTGTCATACAGGTAGGTGGAGAGGAAGGCGACCTGCGGGAGAAGGTGAAGAGCGCCATTGGCGTTGATCTGTATAAGACAGAAAGGGATTGAATATGACACAGCACGGAACGATTTATAGAGTAGCCGGTCCCGTGGTGACCGCCACCGGCCTCTCCCCCAGGATGTACGATGTTATGCTTGTGGGCGAGGAGGGCCTGATGGGTGAGGTCATCAAGATCGCCGGCGACAAGACGATCATCCAGGTTTATGAGGAAACGTCTGGCCTGAAGCCAGGCGAGAAAGTTATCGACACCCGCCACCCTCTGGTGGCCGAGCTTGGCCCTGGCTTGCTTGGCAGTGTGTACGATGGCATCCAGAGGCCCCTCCCTGCACTCATGGAGACGATGGGCGATTTCATCCACCGCGGCGTCACGGCCCCCGGCCTGGACCGCAAGAAGAAGTGGAAGTTTGAACCTATTGTCAAGAAAGGCGATAAGGTATCTCCAGGTGACGTCCTGGGCACCGTGAAGGAGTTCTATCTGGTCCATAAGATCATGGTGCCTCCAAAGATCAGCGGTGTTGTTGAGGAGATCCATGAGGGAGAATTCACCGTAGAGGAAACGGTGGCCAAGGTCGATGGACAGAACATCATGATGATGCAGAAGTGGCCTGTCCGCTCTGGAAGGCCATTCGGCAAGAAGCTCTTGCCTGACATACCTCTAATAACGGGACAGCGTGTGCTGGACACAATGTTCCCTCTGCCCAAGGGCGGTACCGCGGCAATCCCTGGCGCTTTTGGGACAGGTAAGACTGTTACGCAGCAGCAGCTGGCCAAGTGGTCCGATGCTGAGATCGTCGTCTACATTGGTTGCGGTGAGCGGGGCAACGAGATGACCGAGGTGTTATCTTCCTTCCCTCAACTGGAGGACCCCAAGACAGGCGAGCCGCTAATGCAGAGAACTGTACTCATTGCCAACACTTCCAATATGCCTGTGGCTGCCCGTGAAGCATCGGTCTACACTGGCATGACCATTGCCGAGTACTATCGCGATATGGGTTACAATGTATCATTAATGGCCGACTCCACATCCAGGTGGGCCGAGGCCATGAGAGAGATCTCATCGAGATTGGAGGAGATGCCTGGTGAGGAAGGTTTCCCTGCTTATCTCGCGGCGAGACTCTCTGAGTTCTATGAGCGTGCTGGTCGGGTATCAAACCACAATGGAACCGCTGGTTCCATCTCGGTGGTAGGAGCGGTCTCGCCCCCAGGCGGTGACATGTCTGAGCCAGTTACGCAGAACACTCTACGTATCGTCAGGGTGTTCTGGGCGCTCGATTCCAAACTCCGTGAGCGGAGGCACTTCCCCACCATTAACTGGCTGACCTCTTATTCCCTGTATACCTCTGGTCTTGATGCCTGGTACAGGGAGAATGTAGCGTCAGACTTCCCTGATCTGAGGCGGTGGAGCATGGAGGTGTTGCAGCGTGAAGCCGAGCTTCAGGAGATCGTTCAGCTGGTTGGTTCCGACGCTCTGCCGGACGAACAGAAGATGATCCTTGAGGTAGCTAGGTTGATCCGTGAGATCTTCCTGCAGCAGAACGCATATCACGATGTGGATACCTACTGTCCTCTGCCAAGACAATATAAAATGTTGAAGCTGATAAAACGATTTGGAGATCTGTCCACGAAGGCTGTGGAGAGCGATGTACCGGTCGATGACATCATTGACCTGCCCGTCCGCAACCGACTGGTCAAGTCCAAATTCGAGGAGAATATTGACGAAGAGCTTGAGGCCATCTCCAAGGAGATGGACAAGCAGTTCGAGACCTTAGGGGGTAAGGCATGAGCTTAGTATCCAAAGAGTACCGCACCATCACTCAGATCGCCGGTCCGCTGGTTTTCGTTGAGAAGACCGAGCCTATCGGCTACAATGAGCTTGCGACAGTGACCATGCCCGATGGCACCCAGAAGAGGGGCCAGGTGCTGGACACTTCTGATAAGATGGTGGTCATTCAGGTGTTCGAGGGCACCACTGGCATCGAGCGGGCCGCCGGAGTGAAGTTCCTTGGCGAGACCATGCATATGCCTGTATCCAGGGACATGCTGGGCAGGATTCTCAGTGGTGCTGGCGAACCCATTGATGGCGGTCCCGCCATCACGCCCGAGAAGCGCCTAGACATCAACGGCGCGGCCATTAACCCCTGGGCAAGGGCCGAGCCCATGGAGTTCATCCAGACCGGTATATCTACCATTGATGGAATGAACACTCTGGTTCGGGGTCAGAAGTTACCAATCTTCTCTGGTTCTGGTCTGCCTCACAACGACATTGCGTTGCAGATCGCCAGGCAGGCAAAGGTGCGCGGCTCTGACGAGGAGTTCGCTGTCGTGTTCGCCGCCATGGGTATCACCGCCGAGGAGGCGCAGTACTTCATGTCCGACTTCGAGCGGACCGGTGCGCTGAAGCGTGCGGTGGTCTTCATGAACCTGGCTGATGACCCAGCCATTGAGAGGATTGTCACGCCAAGACTGGCGCTTACCGCTGCTGAATATCTGGCCTTCGAGCTTGACATGCATGTCTTGGTCATCCTGACCGATATTACCAACTACTGCGAGGCTCTGAGACAGATCGGCGCCGCTCGTGAAGAGGTGCCTGGCCGTCGTGGCTATCCTGGATACATGTACACTGATCTGGCTACGCTGTACGAGCGTGCAGGCAGGATCAAGGGGAAGAAGGGAAGCATCACTCAGATTCCTATCCTAACCATGCCTGGTGACGATATCACCCACCCC
>JAAYQQ010000037.1 GCA_012519255.1 Methanobacteriota archaeon
CTCGTACGGGGCAATCACGACACCAATATCGAGGACTTTCTACCCAACGGCGTGAATGTTCACCCTTCTACTGGTTTCGTCCTCGGCGATGTGGGTTTCGTCCACGGCCACACCTGGCCATCTCCAAAGGTTATGTCGAGCCGCATCCTGGTGATGGCACATAATCACCCCGCTGTAGCGCTAGAGGACTCGTTGGGAAATGTTAGTAAGGAACCATGTTGGGTCAGGTTTACCGTAAAGGAGAGGGCTTACAAACGCTATGTCGAAGTACCAGAAGAAGTTATCATGATGCCAGCGTTTAACCGCAGTCTGGGAGGCTCGCCGGTGAATCTATCGGGAGGCAAGCTCCTCGGACCGCTGCTGTCTGAGGATCTTCTGGACCTGCGTAAGGGGCGGGTGTATCTCCCCGACGGCATATATCTGGGCACCATTGACAATTTGATGGTGCGCAGGCCATCCAGAGTGAGGACATTGCCTCATCGCAACAGATCAGATCACTGACTCACCGCTCCTAATTGCAACACCGGGCCAAGGTGAGATCTGGCCATGCAAGGCATGCCTGTCATGGGCAATAACAGCGGCATTGATTCTCTAAAATGAATTCGTACGTTTCTTGTTTACAAAATGAGTCGGTTGGGACATGCCGATTGAGGCGATGCAACTCCCTAGTGGCGCCATGCAAGTCGCCCATGGTGCCAAGCGTAAAAGAGTATGATAACAGGCTCTTGCAAACATGCGTGACCGAAGCGCATCACATGCAGAGTATGCAGATTTAAATTATCAATATAAATATAAAAAAGAAAGAGAGTTGATTAAGGGGTTTAGTAGTTCTTGAACTCCCGGTAGACAGAGCCATCGGCCTTCCTGATTACCGCCTTTATGGGCAGGTTTCCAGGGAGGGAGTGGGTCGCGCAGGAGTTACACGGGTCGTATGCACGGTACGCCATCTCCACCATGTTCAGGAGGCCAGGAGACACTTGCCAATCCTTGATGAGTGCCTTGGCAGCCTTCTCGATGGACATGTTGATGGGACCATTGTTGTTGGTCGTCCCGACAATCATGTTGACGTCGGTAGCGATACCATTCTCATCCGCCACATAGTGGTGGAAAAGAGTGCCTCGCGGTGCTTCCACAACGCCAACACCTTCGCCGGGCTCTCCAACAGGAGTCCTGATGTCCTTGCTGGTGATGATGGGGTCCTGAACGCATTCCAGCATCATTTCGGCGGCGTGCAGCAGCTCGATAACCCTGGCCCAGTGGAATACCATGGTGTGGTGGATAGGTCCGTCCACACCCAGGTCCTTGAAGAAGCCCTTGAGCTTCTCGTACTCGGCCTGAGCTCCGGGGGTTGTGTACCCAGTAGATGCATTTACCCTGGCCAGTGGGGCAGCGCGATATATTCCGCTCTCCGGCCCATCGACCAGTCCCTTCCAGCCGATATTCTTCAGATAGGGGAACTTCTGATAGGTCCACGGCTCCACGTGCTCGCCTATGTAGTCCAGATACTTGGACGGCGGGAACTTGCAGACCTCATTACCCTTCTGGTCAACGATCCTAATGTCGCCGTCGTAGAAGTTGACTTTATTGTCCTTGTCTACAACGCTCATGTAGTAGGTCTCGTGGTAATAGATGCTGGGGTCCTTGATCAGATTGAGGTAGTCCTCATTCTTGAGCACCGCGTCATTGAATAGCTGAACGGTGAACTTGGCGAAATCCACGAATGACTTCGCATACTTCTCGATCTGAACACGCTCATCCTCATTGAGGGGCTTGGACATGCCTCCAGGAATGCCGCACACTGGGTGAGTGGCCTTTCCGCCTATGATCTCCTGAGTCTTCTGCGCATAGGAACGATTCCTGAGGACTTGTGTTCCTATGTCGACACCGACCGTGTCCACCACACCCAGGATGTTTCTGCTCTCCACCGAGGCAGCTGGGCCAAGGACGAAGTCCGCGGCAGCCAGAGCGTAGAAGTGAGCGGTGTGGCTGTGGACGAAGTGAGCTGAATAGAACAGCTCACGGAGTCTCTTAGCCGCCGGTGGGGGTTCCGCCTTATACACTCCATCTAATGCCTTGGTAGAGCATAGGTGGTGCGCTCCAGGGCAAACGCCACAAAGACGTGGAGTGATCTTGTTCATCTCATCGACCGAACGGCCGATGCAGAACTTCTCAAATCCACGAAGTTCGGGCGTCTGCCAGTAGGCGTTGGCAACATTTCCTTCGTCATTCAGAAAGATCTCAATCTTTCCGTGACCTTCTAGTCGGGTAGCAGGATCTATAGTGATCCTCTTGGACTCCGACTTGTGAGTCTCATCGAATACCTCTGGGCTCATTGTGATACCTCCGCAGTCTTGTTGCTCCTTTCGGACACCTTCCGCTTTATGATGGACTTGGGCATGGTGAACGCATAAAACGTCCCTAACGGATCCTTGACCTCAGTCATGAGCTTGAGGATATCATCCTCAGAGAGCTGGGTCTCGTTGTCCGCAGTCCTGAAGATCGAGGCCAGAGCACTTAGCATAGAGCCACCGTGATCCATGACTGCTTCAGTTGGACCCATGCAGCCACGGCAGGGCTGGTTGGCGTTTATGCATTGAGCTCCACATCCAGCACGAGTGGCGGGGCCAAGGCAAATTACACCTTGCTCGAGCATACACTTCTCAGGATCGATCTCAATCTCATGAGGCAGATAGATCCGGTCGATGCTCTTGAATTCCTTGGTCCTGGGGCACTCGTCGCAGAGGGTCTTCTGAGATGCGATGACCGTACCCTTTGGGGGCAGAGGAGCACCTTCCTTGACGTGCTTCTCCACTACATCCAGCAGATGGTTGATCAGCTCGGTTGTGGGAGGGCACCCGGGCAAGTAGTAGTCCACATCGACGACATCGTCCAGTGTGAGGACGGTATCATACAGGACCGGTAGCTCGAGTTCCCCCTCAGGTGCCTGGAACTTGACTTGAGGCCTTACACCGTCTGGATTGATGGTGGAGAAGGTCTTGTCATACACATAGTCAGATATGGCCTTCTTGTTGGTAACGTTAGCAAGACCCGGGATGCCGCCGAAGCAAGCACAGGAGCCGAAGGACACCATAATGGCGGACTTCTGCCTGAGCAGCCTGGCCACATGCTCGTTCTCGCTGTTCCTGATAGCACCGTTGTAAAGGGTCACGGTGATGCTCTTGTCGGGCATCGCCTCGAGATCCTTCAGCTTGGTGTCGACTGCAATTGGCCAGAACACGATGTCTGCCATGTCAGCCAGACTGACGATTCTCTCGTCGATATCCAGGAGAGCAACGTCGCAACCGCCGCATCCGGCACCCCAATATTGCGCAATCTTGATCTTTGCCATTATTTCAACCTCTTAGTGTCCGCATTGGGCCCTCTCAGCCTCGTGCTTCTTTTTCGCCTCAATGAGGGGGTTGGGCCCCATCTCCCTGATTTCCTCAGTGAACTCCGTAATAGTGGACTGGAACTTCACACCCTCGGAAGCGGACACCCACTCCAAGCGGAGACGGTCCGGATCAATCCCATACTGTTCCAGAAGCAACTTCAGCAGGGCGATCCTCCTGCGGGTCCGGTAGTTGCCACCGATATAGTGGCAGTCCGCAGGATGACATCCCAGCACCAACACTCCATCGGCGCCCTTGGCGAAAGCCCGGAGCACGTGCTCGGGATCAACTCTGGCCGAGCACATTGTCCGCAGCACCAGGAAGTTGGTAGGCATCTGGAGTCTGGACACTCCGGCCAGGTCGGCCCCGGCATAGGAGCACCAGTTGCAACAGAAGGCTAATATCTTCGGTTCGAAGACGCCTTCTGCGGCCGGATTGGCCGCCGGCACGGATTGGGTTTCGTGTTGGGTCGATGACATCCTTACTCACTCTCCTCAAGAGCCGCGTCGATGGCGGCGATTATCTGGTCATTCTTGAAGCCCCTCTGCTCCATCGCACCGGACGGGCAGGCAGCTACACAACCTCCACAACCCTTACACAGGCCCTCATTAACGATAGCCTTCCTCTTCTCAGGGTCCTTGGGATCTTCCACTATGGTAATCGCCTTGTACTCACACACCGGCTCACAGATTGCGCAACCATCGCAGAGGTCTTCGTTGACCGCGGCGATGACACCTTCACTCTTCAGCTCCGGCTTGGAAATGATGGTCATGGCCCTGGAGGCAGCACCGGAAGCCTGCGCGATGGCTTCATCGGTGAACTTGGGCCAGTGAGCCAATCCAGCCAGGTAGATACCATTGGTGGCAAAGTCGACCGGGCGGAGCTTCATGTGGGCCTCGAGGAAGTACTTGTCCTTGCTCAGAGGCACCTTGAGCATCTTGGCGAGCTCTTCGTTGTCAGCATGGGGCCGGATACCAGTGCTTAAGACAACCATGTCGGGGCGGATTGCTATGTCCTCTCCCAGGATGGTATCGGTAGCGACCAGCTTTAGGGCATCGCCTTCCTTGCTAACTGCAGGAGGCTTGTCCTCGGGCACCCTGATGAAAGTGACGCCCAGACTGCCAGCCTCCTTATAGAGCTCCTCCCTGAATCCATAGGTCCGGATGTCCTTGTGGAACACATACACCTCAGAGTCAGGGCTGGTTTTCTTGATCTCAATGGCGTTCTTGATGGCGTTGGCACAGCATACTCTGCTGCAGTATGGGGCCTCATCATTACGAGAACCAACACACTGGATCATGGCGATCGTCTTGGCAGCAAGGGGTCCCTTATCCATCTGCGCCTCAAGTTCCAGCTGGGTAACAACTCTCTTGTCATCTCCATATAGGAACTCATTGGGCTTGTACTCCTCAGCACCAACTGCCACAACGATCGCACCAGTTTCGATCTCTCCGGCGTTGGTCTTCACCTTAAAGTTGCCCACGAAACCCGCAACATCCTCAACCTGAGTATTCAGGTGAACGGTAATGTTCCTGGTGTTGTTCACGCGGGTGATAAGTTCATTGGCGAAGTCACGGAGCTTGCGGTTGTCCTCCTCGTGGAAGATCTTCACGGCATTTCCACCGAGCTCGCCAGTCTTCTCCAGGAGATTGACCTTGAAGCCCTGTGCAGCCATGTCTAGCGCCGCAGTCATGCCCGAGATACCGCCACCGATCACTAGTCCAGTGTGGGTGACTGGGAGTTTGCTCTCCACGAGTGGCTCAAGCAACCGAGACTTGGCCACGGCCATCCTGACAAGGTCCTTGGACTTCTTGGTGGCCTTCTCAGGCTCCTCCATGTGGATCCAAGAACACTGATCACGAATGTTGGCCATCTCGAAGAGGTACGGGTTCAGACCAGCCTCCTTAAGGGTGCTCTGGAATAATGCCTCATGGGTTCGTGGTGTGCAAGAAGCGACTACTACCCGGTTCAGCTTCTCTTCCCGGATGATCTCCTTGATCTTCTGCTGCGTATCAGCAGAGCAGGAGTACTTGTTCTCATCAGCAAAGACCACATTGGGAAGACTCTTGGCATACTCCACCACCTCTGGAACGTTTACCGTCCCTCGGATGTTGATTCCACAGTCGCAGACAAATACACCAATTCTGGGCTCCTGTCCAGCGACATCGATCTCTTCAATCTTGGCCTCTTCAAGGACGCCTCTCTTATCGGCAATGAATGCACCCGCCTTGGCAGCTGCACCCGAAGCCTCTGCAACCGAGGTCGGAATATCCTTGGGGGATGCAAAGGCGCCAGTGACAAATACGCCAGGCTTGGAGGTGCTCAGGGGGCTGAACACATTTGTGCCGGCAAAGCCGAACTGATTCAGGTTAATGTCGAATATCTTGGATATTGCATTGGCACCGCGGGGCGGCTCAAGACCGACGGAAAGAACGACCATGTCGAACTCTTCCTCGACGACATTGCCGTTGTCGGCATAACGGAGAATGAGGTCCTTGGTCTCGAAATCCTCCTCAATGCTGGCCACGCGAGTAGCGCGGTGCATCTTGATACCATACTCATTCTCAGCGCGGGCCCGGTAGTCCTCAAACTCCTTCCCAAATGCACGGATATCCATGAAGAAGATGGATGGCTCAAGTCCAGCAGAGTGCTCGCCAGCGATGATGGCCTGCTTCATGGCATACATGCAGCAGACTGAGGAACAGAAGGTGTTGCCGACCTTCTCATCCCTTGAACCAACACACTGTAGGAATGCGATCTTCTTGGGAGTCTTCTGATCGCTGGGCCTGAGCACATGACCTCCATAGGGCCCAGTGGCGGACAGGAATCTCTCAAATTCCAGAGAGGTTACGACGTTCTTGTATTCGCCATAACCATATTCCTTCTTCAGCCGAGCATCGAATACATCGAAACCAGGCGCAAGGATAATAGCACCAACATCGACGACCTCCTCGACAGCCTTGTCCTCATAGTTGATAGCCCCTGCAGGACAGTTCTTCTCGCACAGTCCGCAACGGCCCTTGGTGAGCTTCAGGCACTTGGTATCATCTATAGAATACTTCAGAGGGACGGCCTGAGCGAAGGGGATGTAGATCGCCTTTCGGTTGATCAGACCGGCATCATATTCATTTGGCACTTTTATCGGGCATTTTTCGGCACATATTCCACAGCCCACGCACTTGTACATGTCCACATATCGTGGATTGTGACGGATCGTCACCTTGAAATTAGGCGCCTCACCACTGACCTCGGTCACCTCAGAGAGGGTCATGAGGTTAATGAGGGGATGCCTCGCTGCCTCAACGAGCTTTGGCGAAAGAATACACATCGAACAATCGTTCGTAGGGAACGTCTTGTCCAACTGTGACATGACTCCGCCAATACTCGGCCGCTTTTCAATCATATAGACCTTGAATCCCGATTCCGCGAGATCCAGTGCGGTCTGTACGCCGGAGATACCTCCTCCGACGACCATTACTGCACCCATATCATCTGACATTTAGGCTCCTCCATTACTCATATATCCCAATTCACCAGTCCAAAAACTTACGTTTGTATGTTTATCGGTCAGCTTGACCCCGTTTATGGGTATCTTGATTGTCTCGCCTCCGAACATTCTTCCTCCAGTTCGCGGGCGAGACACCGAAGGGCGCCGATCGCCCGAAATAAAGACCCACAGCCCGGACAAATAGCTGTCTGATGCCAAGAGTCCTTGATACGCACATAAGGACATTTCATGGCACGGGTGCTTTTGGGGGTGAAAGGAATGTTCGTATATTAACATATCGAAGACTACCTCATTTTCTTATGCTTGTCTGGGTTTTTGTATTATCACATATTAATCTTCCGGTTAGTCGGGCCTTACGAGACGAACGTTCGTATCGCATTACCTGGACTAGTGCAGATGACAGAAAAGAGCGTTCTGAGTCAAGGAAGTTTTTTTCGATGGTGCCCCTCAACATCTCCTGCGAGAGGAAGAACTGGTAGTCATCATCGATGTGCAGGAATCCAACAACTGCCCAAGATAGTATATATTATATTTCATCAAAAGAACATGTTTCATAGAGAGAATCTGATAGCCATCGGACTCTGAGTATGGGAAAAGAGTTCGGATATACAATATTGAAATTTGAAATAATTGGACACATCATCGCCAGATTGAAGGGAGTGCAAAATATTTCCCTCAATGATGTTTTTCAAATTCTTAGCGTGAAACATGGAGCGCAATATGCATTATTCTTTTTCCCAGGCAACCGGGCGACTTTAAGGTTTTGAGGTGGGAGACCAATATGATTTGTTCGCCCCGCCCCTTTGCCTTCAGTCCTTCCTCTCCGAGACCCCCCGTCGCTGTCATGTGGCCTAATGTTCCATGAACCGCTAGCATGAGTGATCGTGAAGGGGCTCTCTGGCCACCTAAGCGCGGCACCCTCTGGCACCTTTTAAGTGCTCAGCGTGTTGCAACGACTATTTTGAGGATATGCCATCTTAAGCCATCTGAGGGGCTTCAATCTAGTGAACTTCTGCATATGTATGATTTCAAACGAAAATCTTAGGGGGCCAGTTCCGAGATTAGATCGCCTTCCTTACGTAATTATCCTTGGCGTGGCAGAGAATTGATTACGATGAGTTGACCCGCTCGCCTGAGTGGCTAAATCCCAGTTCGCCTGAGGCCACCATGAAGTCAGCTGGATAGGTTAAAATATGCTCGAAATGATGTGCCGTTTACATAATTAGGGTGCACCAAGTGAGATCTTTATCAGATAGGACCATTGGCGACGGGGCGGAAGATTCATCGCCAACTCCATCAGATTCTATCAGCCCCGATGATGAGGAGATTGCCATGATGGGTATGGGAGAAAGTGATAATGGGGCAGGAGAAAGTATTCAGAACGCGGTGGAGGAAGCTCTAAACTCCCCCCTTCTAGGCGATATTGATCTCCATGCCGCTCGTGGCGCGCTTATCCGAGCGCAGGGCGGACCAGATATGACAGTGAGCGAGGCAGAGAGGTCCACAGAGATGATAGGCGAGAGGATCAATCCCCGAGCTAGGATCATCTGGGAGTGTTGCGTAGAGCCGGAGCTCCAGGGAAAGGTTCGCATAATGACTGTTATCACTGGCGTAAGATCGCCTTTCAGCGTAGTGGAGGGGAATTAGATCATGGTAGTCAAATCCAAGCGAGGACGTAGGAGATACATTGCCTTCACAACCTCTAGCCACTCTAGGGAAGATCTTCTCCGCACCATTGATTCTACATTGCGTGAGGCGGGCATACCCTCGTATAAACTAATACAGTATAATGGCGAAAAAGGCATCATACGGGTAGGGGGAGAATATCAGAGTCGTGCAGTTGAGGCGCTCAATAGATCAAGAGCAGATCCATCCTTCTCCACCCTGGCAGTCTCGGGGACTCTCCGGACCCTGAGAGAGCGGTTCTTTGATGAGGAGGTTCATTGAACTTTCCAGTATGCATCCTGTTGACTTGGCATACTTATAGAGACTATTATCTTGCCCCCAGTCGGTATTAAGCTATATATCAGAGTAGAGCTTTAATGCAACCCGCGTGTTAGGAGTGATTTGATGCAACCAGGACAGATGGCATATGATCGAGCCATAACAGTGTTCTCGCCGGACGGAAGGCTTTTCCAGGTGGAATATGCAAGGGAAGCCGTAAAAAGGGGCACCACCACCGTCGGATTGAAGTTCAAGGACGGTGCAGTCCTTATCGTTGACAAGAGGATTGCAAGCCGTCTCATGGAGCCCCGTTCCATCGAGAAGATTTTCCAGATCGATGAGCACATTGGGTGTGCTACCTCCGGTCTGGTGGCCGATGCAAGAGTGCTTGTCGACCATGCCAGAGTCACTGCTCAGATTAGTAAGATCACCTATGACGAAAGGATCAACGTAGAGATGCTGGTCAAGAAGATATGCGACTATAAGCAGAACTATACTCAATATGGCGGCGTCAGACCGTTCGGCACCGCCCTGCTGGTCGCGGGAGTAGATGACCAGGGCGTACATCTCTTCGAGACCGACCCCTCTGGAGCATTGGTATCTTACAAAGCCGGCAGCATTGGGGCAGGTCGCAACGTAGTCATGGATGTCTTCGAGGAAGAATATGAGGAGAATATGGAGATGGAGGATGCTATAGTCCTAGGTCTCCGTGCGCTTAAGAAGGCCACTGAGGAAGAGAAACTCAATCCCAAGTCAGTAGAGATAGGCTTGGTATGCAAAGGTGCCAACTTCCGACGCCTTGAGGGAAGCGAAGTCGAGGCCGTGGTCGAGAAAGCTAACGGCTCCTGAACAAGGGAAGGGAAAGCAAACAGATGGTCGACATAGAGGATGCCATTATTGGGCGTCTCGAATCGCATGGTGAGACCTTCGAGATTCTGATTGATCCAAAAGTCGTCAGTCTCATCAGAGACGGTAAGGAGATTGATCTATCCAACCATATGGTCATTGACGAAATATTTCGCAATGCCAGGAAAGGGACCCGGCCAGAGGAGAAAAAGGTCATGGAGGTCTTCGGAACGAATGACCCTCTGACCGTGGCCAAACAGATCATACTCAAGGGCGATGTGCAGCTGACCACGCAACAAAGGAAAGAGATGCGGGAGAGCAAGTGGAAACGTGTCGTATCCATCATCGCCCGCAACGCCATCAATCCTCAAACCGGAGCCCCTCATCCGCCCACTCGCATAGAGGCAGCAATGGAGGAAGCCAAGGTCAATATTGATCCATTTAAGCCAGCCGAGATGCAGGTAGAGACTGCACTCAAGGCCCTCCGTCCGCTCATCCCCATTCGTTTCGATAAGATCCGCATCGCAGTCAGACTCACTGGCGAGCAATATGGCCGTTGTTATGATTATCTGACCAGCGTAGGTAGGATCTACAAAGAGGAGTGGCAATCCGGAGGCTCTTGGATAGGCGTGGTGGAGCTGCCCGCAGGTATGCGCGACGACTTTTTAGATAAGCTTAACGAGCGGACAAGAGGGAACGTTGAGGTAAAGATTCTCAAAGGTTCAATCTAGATAATGTTAAGTCATAAGACTTATTTCGCGTCATAGAAATGAAGAGAATATTAGAATGACTATTCAGTACGTGCATTTGAAAGGAGATAATACATGAGTGGTGAAGTTTCAAGGCAAGGACGGGAGATCGTTATGCCTGGCGACCTCCTAGAGGGCGATAATAAATTAAGACCGGGTACGGGGACATACGTATCCGACGATAAGATCTATGCAGCCCTCCTGGGCGTCAAGACGATCAGATCAAATTATGTGAATATAATCCCCCTCGGAGGAAGATATATACCCACCGTGGGCGACAGTGTCATTGGCAAGGTCGAAGATATTGGGCCGTCCAATTGGCTTATCGATATCAATGCTCCCCATCCAGCTCCCCTGCATGTCAACGAGGTCCCCTGGAGGGTAGAGTTTGGAGACACTGCCCGATACATGAACGTGGGCGACGTTATCCTAGCCAAGATCCTGATGGTCGACGAGACCATGAGGTTCCAGGTGACCTTGAAGGATCAGGGTCTAAGGAAGCTGCAGGGCGGACAGATTGTGGAGATCTCACATAGCAAGGTGCCCCGAGTCATTGGCAAGAGCGGATCGATGATCCAAATAATCAAGAATTATACCAACTGTCGCATCTTCGTAGGCCAGAATGGAAGAATTTGGCTCGATGGCGATGTGGATGGCATCATGCGCGCCATCAAAGCTATACAGATGATCGAGGAGGGGGCCCAATCTTTCGGGCTCACTGAGAAGGTGAGAGAATATTTGGAGAGCACGTCGCCACAGACTGTTCCCAATTCAGAGTGAGGTTGAATTTCATGTCTGGAATTAACGATGATATTAAACTGATCGACGAGAACGGAATCAGAATAGACGGTCGCAAGGCAGATGAGATGCGACCCCTGAAGATAGAGGCGGGTGTCCTAAAGAGGGCAGATGGATCTGCCTACCTGGAATGGGGCAAGAACAAGGTCATCGCCGCAGTATATGGCCCCAGAGAGTGTCACCCTAGACACATGCAGGATCCTGCCAAGGCCATCGTGCAGTGCCGATACAATATGATGTCCTTCTCGGTGAGCGATCGCAAGAGGCCTGGACCTGACCGGAGATCTATTGAGATATCCAAGATCATATCCGAAGCTCTGGAATATGTAGTATTCACAGAGAACTTTCCTCGGACATCCATTGACGTATACATTGAGGTGCTACAGGCCAACGCAGGTACCCGGGTCGCCGGCCTGACCGCGGCCTCGGCCGCCCTGGCCGATGCGGGAATCCCCATGAAGGACCTTGTCCCCGCCGTTGCCGTGGGCAAGGCGGATGGGCACGTCGTGTTGGACCTGAACAAAGAAGAGGATAACTTTGGCAGCGCAGATCTTCCCATGGCGATGATTCCACGCACTGGCGAGGTTCTCCTCATGCAGATGGATGGTCACCTTACAATGGAAGAGTTCGATAAGGGTATTGAATATGCTAAGAAGGCCTGCCAGGAGATCTATGAGATCCAAAAGGACGCCCTTCGCCGCCGCTACGCCGACCAGGGCGGCTCCGACGAGACAGACGATGAATTTTCTTCAATTGATGAGGAGGCCTGAAGATGGCACAGGAAGTAATGTCCAAGATCAGAAAGGGGCACATTCATAAACTACTCTCTATGGGCAAGCGTGTGGATGGCCGGGGGCCTGAGGATTACAGGCCAATCAGTATTGAAACAGGTTTCATTGAGAGTGCCCAGGGCTCCGCCAGAATCAAGGTAGGTAATACCGACGTCGTGGTAGGTGTGAAGTTAGATGTGGGCACTCCATTCTCGGATACTCCAGACAAGGGCGTGCTTACTACTAACGCCGAGTTGATCCCCCTGGCCTCACCCAACTTTGAGCCAGGCCCTCCAGACCAAAGCGCTATCGAGCTGGCTCGAGTCATCGACCGAGGCATAAGAGAGTCGGAGATGATCGACCTTGAGAAGCTATGCATAAAGCATGGTGAGGAAGTTTGGATCAGCTTTGTAGATATCTACGTTCTTGATTACGACGGTAACCTGTTCGACGCATGCTTCCTGGGTGCGATCGCTGCTCTTAGAAACACCATCGTACCAGCCGAGGAGAAGGGCAAGGGTGAGAATTACCCCATGCCATTACGCCGCTTCCCCATTCAGACGACGGCGGTGAAGATAGAAAACTCTATATTATTTGACCCGGCTCTCGACGAAGAAAAGGTCGCGGAAGCTCGCCTTACAGTCACTACCGATGAGAATGGTGACATTAGGGCCATGCAGAAGGGGCTTGACGGCGCTCTAACGCTGGATGAAATCAAAAGCATCATAAACACGTCCCTGCGTCTTAGCAAGGACCTTAGAAACCTCATTGGGTGAAAAACATGTCCAAGTCGACCAAGAAAGTAGGAAGCTCCGGCCGGTTCGGTACCCGCTATGGTGTAGTGGTTCGCAGCCGTGTCCGGGATATCGACCGCATGCGCAAGGGCACACACGAGTGCCCTACCTGCCATCACACCTCTGTGAAGAGGGTAAGCAGTGGTATCTGGCAGTGCAGGAGCTGTGAATCCAAGTTCGCTGCCAGTGCCTACTCCCCAATTCCCAAGAAGGCAACCGCCATGATGTTCGCGTCCAAGACCGCAAATGTGGAGGCCCCAGAAGCCTCAACTCAGGGTGAGTGAATATGTATAAGTGCGGGACATGCAACGAGCCCATTCGCTCGAACGTCAACACCGTTGGCATCCAATGCGAGAAGTGTGGTTCCAAGATCTTCTATAAAGAGAGACCTAACGTTAAGAAGGTCGTACGCGCCAGGTGAGGGATGCCTCGGGCAACCCTCTGGCTGGCCACCCCGCACGCATCGGCCGTTATGGCCGCCCTCTCTCCCGAGGTGGGGAGAGAAATACCGCGCACCCGGGTCAGGTTGACCAAAGTTAAAGAAGGCATTGTCCTGGAAGTGGAGGCATCGGACCTCGGCGCTCTCCGGGCCGCCCTCAACTCATATCTAAGATGGATGGAAGTCTCGGAAGAGATTGGTAAAATGGTAGGTGAATAAAATGAATGAATTGAGTCCCAAGGTCCAGAATCAGATCGCCCAGTTCCAGCAGCTCCAGCAGCAGCTTCAGACTTTACTCAATCAGAAATATCAGATGGATGTTCAGGTCAAGGAGATGGAGCGTACCATCGAAGAGCTCAATAAGGCTGCTCCCGACACTGTAGTATACAAGAGTGTGGGCTCGCTCCTCATCAAGGACGAGGGCAAAGATGGCCTGCTAAAAGAGGTGGAAGAGAGCAAGGAGCTCATGGAGGTTCGCGTCAAGGCCCTGGATCGCCAAGAGAAGGTCCTGCGCGATCGCTATCAGCAACTCCAGGAACAACTCTCTAAGGCTTTTGGTCCCACTGTTGCAGGGAACCAGGCCTTCTGAAACCTTTTAACTTATTTCTTCTGGAAACTGACTTATATTCTTCTGGTATACCATCGACATATGCTCTCTGATATAGTCCAGGCACTTCAGGCCCCAGGACGAAAAGTCATTCTTTTGCACGGCAATGCTGACCCTGATGCCCTGGGCAGTGCCTATGCCATTCAGAGGGCCTTCCCAGACGTCGTCATAGCCGCACTCGGCGGCTTAGATCGCGTATCCAAAGTGATTGCGGCCAAGCTCAATATTGAAGTCAGAGATGAGATCGAGCCAGAAGAGTTCGATCTTGTAGCCGCGGTGGACACCTCATCCAAGAGGCAACTCGGCATGGTCGTGGACCAGGTAGCAGTGGTCATAGATCACCATGCCCCTTCAGGCGACTGGAACGGCCCCCTTCACTACATAGATGAGTCGCGACGTAGCTGCGCTGAGATCATTCACCAGCTATTGCAAGAGGCAGGATATTCCATTGATAGATCCACCGGGCTAGCCCTCGCCGCCGGCATGCTCACCGACAGTGGCCATTTCCGGTTTTCCAACCCGGCGTTGCTTAACAGTATGGCCGCGATCATGCAAGAAGCAGAAATAGGCATGGATGAGATCTTTGACCTCACGGATCTTGAGCCAGATATATCTGAAAGAGTCTCCCAGCTAAAGGGAGCTCAGCGATTAAGATTTGAAAGGATTGGCGATCATATCGCCGCCGTGTCGACCGGGAGCGCCCATGAGAGTGCGACATGCAGGGCCATCCTGTCAGCTGGAGCAGATATGGTCTTTGTTGGATCACAGCGAGATGAGAGGTTCCGTATCAGCGCTCGAGCACGTCAGGAGATGGTTCGAAAGGGGTTCCACCTGGGCAAGTTGCTCGACGACGTGGGTGAGGAGACATATAATAGTGGAGGCGGGCACGCCGGTGCCGCCGGTCTCACCGGAGTGGGGGACGTGGAGGCAGTTCTTAACATGTGCCTGTCCAGGTCTCTCGACTTCCTCCGGGAGGTCCGGGACTCAGCGCGCTCGAGCGGCGGGGCGGAGTGAATTCGCCCCCTACGCTCCACTTCATTAAGATAGATTTCAGTGCCTTAGATCAATCCAAGAGATTTCTTCATCTCAATGAAGTTCTCAGGGTGATCCTCAAAGTACTCCCTTGAAGGGGCCAATATATCGCTTAGAGCCTTCGCCACCCCCGATTTTAGATCCATGGGGTGAAGATTCCCTGCGAGATAGGTCTCCTCCAGTTCCTCATAGCTGTTGAACTCCAACCGCCCACCAAACTTCTCGGGACGCTCGATGACAAAGACCGGATTGCGAGGGAAGATAATGAGTCGGGCGATACTTAACACGGGATTACCTTCCGCCTCAGGCGGGCAGAAGGCTTTACTGATCTTTCGCCCGATGTCCTCGGGAGTATCGTGAATGAGGATACCGCTATCGGGATCGCTTTTGGACATCTTGTTGGCGAGAGGATCCATGCGATTGAAGCCTTTCAGTCCAGGAAGGAGAGGTGTATGTAATGCCACCGGGACCTTCCAGTTGAGCTTCTCAGCCGCCTCACGAGCAAGCATATGCGCCCTTCTCTGATCCATGCCAGCGTATGCTAGATCAATATCCAGGCGGAAGATGTCAGTGACCTGCATGAGCGGATAGAGAAACTTGGAGGAGTCTAGGTCAGCGTCATCCTCCTTGCGCCCCATGATGGTCATGGCTCGCCTGATTCGGGACAATGTAGTGACCTTGCCCACCTTCATCAGCGTGCCCCAATACTCAGTGTTATCCATTATCTTGGATGCCAGAAGGTAATTGACCCTGTCCCTCGGCACCCCCAGACTCTCGAAGGCATCCACCATGTATCGGGCGCAGAGCCTGATACGATCAATATCTCCGCCCAGTTTGTCATTGACATAGGCATGCCAGTCAGCAAAGAAGACCAGTACCTCAAAGTCAGCGTCTACCAGGTCCTTGATCTTACTCGCCACCAGCGCCCAACCTAGATGGACCAATCCGGACGGCTCGAAACCAATATACGCCCGGGGAGAGTCCTTAGTGGCTAGGAGTGCTTCCAGCTCCTCCTTGGTGACTATTTCCTCAGCATTCCTTGCAACAAGGCGGTATCTCTCTTCGGCGTCCATAAAACTCGTTCCGGGATACTTCCAGAGTTATATAGCATTTCACCTAAC
>JAAYQQ010000038.1 GCA_012519255.1 Methanobacteriota archaeon
ACCGTGCTATTTTAATGTTATCCTCCATGATAATCACTGATTTAATTAGAGGATGTGTTCAATAGGATCTATCCAATGCCAGGTATGATTAGAATCATGGAAGAAATATTCCATAAGGAATCCATTCGATAATGAGGGGAGCTTCGACGTTCAGTGAACAATGGAGTTTAGGAATGTGATGTAATATCCTCTACATATTTTGATAAACTCCTCTCATCCAGCATATGCATCGATCATTTGTTTTCGAAGATTTGCCATCGCCTATTGTCGTTAAAATGCGTCGACAACTGTATAATAGATTACGTAAAGAATGAACAAATGAATATCTTAGTAAAAATGATAGGAATCGTAATAGAATCTCTAATTGTCGACAATAACCGTAGAGATACTGTTAGTTTTTTTATATAAGTCCCTTTCATAGGAAATTCCATGCGGGTCCGTACCGCTAGACCAGACATGGGATGGAGTGTGCGGGCAGTCGCCCGACGACCATCCATCTGCCTGAATGAAAGAACACATGGAGGCGATACGTGAGCACGGTCTTGCTGCCCACAGACGGTTCTCTGCCGGCGCTCGTCGCTACTGCCCGCGCGGTGGAGATTGCCAAGATGCGCGGCGCGACATTGGTCGTGCTGAAGGTTGTCGAACAGATCCCCCGGACTGCTCTGGAACGGGCATCAGACTCGGCAGCGTTGCAGCGACCGGAGGGCGAGGATGGCATTGAGTATGCCAGGGAGCTCGCTGCCATGGAAGGCATTCCCACAACCGTTCTCGTGAGGGAAGGGGCCGTGGTTGGGGAGATCATCCGGGCGACCGAAGAAACGGGAGCGGACCTCATCGTCATGGGGACATCATCGCTCAAGGGCCTCAATCGCCTATACCTGGGGAGTGTGGCCAAGTCGGTGGTCGCCCAATCACCCACCACGGTTCTGGTGGTCAAGCCGACGGCCGAAGAGCTTAGGACTGCGAGGGCACAGGTAAGGGAGGTCATCACGCCGACGCCAGCGAAGGCGGTGGCCGTTATCACCAGAACGCGCCAGTTCCGCGTGGGAGCCTACCTCTTCGCCATCTATACTATTGGGTACGCAGCGTTCATCCTATCGGGCTCATACCTGCGTGGCCTGTTCCAGGCGAGTGCCTTCGGCCTCAACGTGGGGCTCGTCGCGGGGATTCTGCTGATCGTGATCACCATCGCCCTGGCGGTTGGTTTCAATTGGTATGCCGTCCGGTCGGAAAGGGGTGCATAATATGGCCGAGCTTCATCCGCTCTCCCTTGCCATCTTTGTGCTCATCACCCTGGCCACCATCGGCATCTCCATCTACGCGGCCAGGAGAGTCCGTACCGCCGGGCACTACTATGTTGCCGGCGGAGGGGTCAGATGGTTTGTCAACGGCTTTGCCATTGCCGGGGATTATCTAAGCGCGGCATCGTTCCTGGGCATCACGGGATTGGTGGCGTTCTCCGGCTATGATGGCTTCATCTATGCCATAGGATTCCTGGCGGGATGGATAGTAGCGCTCTTTCTGGTGGCCGAGCCGCTGCGCGCAATCGGCAAGTTCACCTTTGCCGACGCGCTCACTTCCAAATTCAAGAGCAGAAAGATCCGACTGGTGGCAGCGATAAGCACGCTGGTGGTCTCCATCTTCTACCTAATACCGCAGATGGTGGGCTCCGGCGCCATTGTGGGGCCGCTCATCGGACTTGACTATGAGATCGGCGTGATAGTCATCGGCGCCCTGGTGATCACCATCGTTGCGACCGCAGGCATGGTCTCCACCACCTGGGTGCAGTTCATCAAGGGCTTCCTGCTCCTGATTGCTGCCCTGGCCCTTACCATCGGCGTACTGGTGGTCGCAGGCATGGGTCCAGTCGACTTTATCGGCCATATACTCGATGGGACAGTTAGTGTGCCAACCACGATGGGGGGCCATGTGGAGGTCCCTGGCGACGTGTTCATGTCGCCTGGAATGAAGTATACCAATCCGCTGGACTTTATCTCCCTGGCCATGGGCCTCATCCTGGGTACGGCAGCGCTTCCGCACATCCTCATTCGATACTTCACCGTGCCCAAGCCAGCCGACGCCAGGAAGTCCACTGTTATCGCCATCGTGGTGATGGGGATCTTCTACCTGCTGACGCTGTACCTTGGACTGGGGGCCAACTTCTTCGGCACGCTGGATCCTGCGGATGCCAATCTAGCAGCGCCACTGCTGGCCCAGCACATCGGAGGAGAGGCATTCTACGCCATCATATCCTCCATAGCATTCGCCACCATCCTCGGTACAGTGGCCGGGCTGATCATGGCCTCGGCCGGCGCGATCGCTCACGACATATATACCGAAGTGTTGGGCAGAAAGACGGATGAGCGACGCGCACTGCGCATATCGAAGATCACTGCCGTCAGTGTGGGAGTGATCGCCATCGCGCTGGGCATACTGGCCAAGGGACAGAACGTGGCTTTCCTGGTGGGACTGGCTTTTGCCATCGCCGCGTCCGCGAACCTTCCGGCGCTGCTTTGCACGCTGTTCTGGAAGAGAACGACCGAGCAGGGGATCGTGCTGGGCATAATCACTGGCCTGATATCCTCAGTGCTGCTCATCGCCATCTCTCCGACCATGATGGGCAGCGAGGCGTTCTTCTCACTGAACAACCCCGGCATCGTATCGATCCCGCTTGGTTTCGCAGTGACCATTGGCGTGTCGCTGCTGACCGCCAGCCGAGCCAAGGCCTCATCAGAGGAGAGCATGGCTGGATGAAACCTCTTCCCCTCAACTTTTTTTACCGGATGTCCGAACGTGTGGATCGTTCCTTCTTGCGGCGCTCGATCTCCTTCTTGACGTCCTCGATGGTGCGCTCGATCTCGATCTTCTCATCCTCGAGGTCCTCCAGCTCCCGCTCCAACTCAACGATCTCATCCTCCTGCCGCCGGAACATGGGCGGTCTGAAGGGATCCCAGGGCTGATAGCCAGGATAGATTACCTCAGGCGGGAAGGTGAATCTCGGATCTGCCCACGGCCACCATGGCCATGGGCCATATCGGCGTCGTCGTCTCCTATCATTTGGTCCACTCTGCATGGTATCAAATTGACTAGGTAGCCAGAGCTATTATTTTCCATCGGTCGAGAATGATGGGCATGAATTGATTGAGGGCGTCTGAGTCGGACCGATTATCACCGGTACGCGGGATGCACTATGTGATCCCGGCCATGATATAGCGCCGAGGTGAAGCGCTCCTCTTCTGTCGGAGCTCTAATCGGATTGGGGCCGATCTCCTCCACCTTTGCCACGAAAGCGTTGACAATGTCACGGAACACCTCAGGCTCGTCGCTGTTGACCCAATCGACGTGAAAGCGAGCGGGATCAAAGCCCATCTGCTCCAGCAGCCTGGCCAGGAGGATCATGCGGTTCCTCGTTCGCACGTTGCCCCTTCTGAAATGACATTGTCCCTCTTTTCCGCCAAGAACCAGAACCCCATCAACACCACGGGACATTGCTCTCAGAACCCATTCGGGGTCGACCCGGGCAGAGCAGGGTGTGCGGATGATGCGGAATTTTGGCTCCATCTGCAGTCGCTTCAGGCCAGCCAGGTCGGCGGCGGGATAGGAACACCAGTTGCAGGTGAAAACAAGAATTGCTGGGAATGGCTCTCTAGAAGTCTCCAGGTCCCTGGAGAACGCGTCGATCTCGGCGCGGATCTCTTCATTGGAGAAGCCCTCCATATCCATGGCGGCGGAGGGGCATGCGGACACGCAGGCACCGCAGGCGAGGCACTTGGCGCGGTCGATCTGGGCGATGCGACGTCCTGCATTCTTGCCCTCCGTGAAGTAGATGGCATTCTGTCGACAGGTAGACTCGCATATGCCGCAACCGGAGCAGAGATCTTCATTCACAAATGCACTGGGAGGGCGGATGAGTGGCATGAGCTGACGGGACCTCGCCACGGCCATTGAGACCGCATCCTTGGCCTTCACGGTCGCCTCATCCTTATTCCTTGAATGTATCCAGGCGACCTGTTCACGCAGGTTAGCAATTTCCACCATGTATGGATTTATGCCGGCGCTTTCAGCGGCCTGCCTGAACTCTTCCTGATGAACGCGTGGAGAACAGGCAGCAATGACGAGGCGGTCAAGCCCATGTTCCCTGACCTTCTGATCCATGCGCCCTGCAGCATCAGGATCGCAGAGGAAGTGGTCAGTTTCAACATATGTGACACCCTCAAGAGATCTGGCATGCTCTTTTAGCTCTTCAAGGCCGAGCAGGTTATCAATAGTCTCTCCGCAGTCACAAAAGAAGACGCCGATACGAGGAGCCGGATTCTGCATCATATTTACCACCTAATTTACGCCCTTGACCGGATGTGTTCCGATACAGGAAGGGGTTAAAAGGATTAGGTAAAAATCCTTCGCACGCTATGCTATTACTGACGAACTGACGATTCTTTCCGCTACTATGGTAGCTAGTTGTGTTTAGAGAGCCCCATAAGCTGAAAATTACCCTCTCTGACCCATTGATGTTTTACTAACCACCCTATTCGCTTCTTAATGCGGCCACGGGGGCCATCCTTGACGATTTCCAGCTCGGATAAAGTCCAAAGACCAGGCTGTTAATGAGGCCGAAGATCATGGCGCCTACGAATATCAGAGGATCCAGGACCGGCGTAATCGTGATCGGTTCTGCTGCCCATCTCCCAATGTCACTTGGAAGGGTGAGGTCACCAATTAATCGAACGATGACCACCACGGACGAATAGCCAAGAAGCGCTCCGACCAAACCGCCGATTAGGCCTATGATGCCTGCCTCACACAGAAAAATGAGAAGGATCGTACGGTCAGAGGTTCCAAGGGCCTTCAGAATCCCGATCTCTTTTGTTCTTTCCACAAGGGAGACCATCATGATGTTCATGATCCCTACTCCCGCGACCATGAGCGAGATGCTGGCGATAGCTAGCAGAAAGATGTTGATCGTGTCGAAGACCCCGGACACCAGATCATGTATCCTCTTGGAGGAGGATATCTGCACATGACCGTTGAAGGCGCTTTCTATGGCCGAGGTCGCTGCATCTATGGTTGCCTGGTCACTGCCATCCAACTTTACGATGATGAGATTGCAGGCATCTGTTCCAAAGAGCTCTGATGCCTTGCTTATGGGCACATATACTGCAATATCAGACAAACCTCCCGTGCTCATGGTGCCTATTTCATTGAGAACACCGGCGACATGCCCCGTGTAGGTCTTGACATCAGGCATGCTCACGGTGTTTTTCGTCCATGATATCTCAAGAGGGTCACCAATGCGGACAGGGGGGCTACTATTTTGTTCAGGATCATAGATCTCCACCCCCACGACGATGAGCTCGCCAGAGGGGTCAGATGGCATTTCTCCCAATTGGACTGTAAAAGCCTGGCCATAGACTGCGCGATATTTGTCAAAGTCCACCCCAACGATCATGATCTCTGAAGTGGAGCCATTCTTCTCAATATAGCCCGGCATCTGAACAAGGGGCGCCGCTACCAATACGTGATCAATGCTCTCGATGCGGAGGGAGTCCTTCACAAAGAGAGATGAGTCTTTTGATGTAACCATCAATGTGTCGGTAGCCAGGCCTGCCTGCAGCTGATAGGCGACCGCACCCTGCAGTCCCTGACTCAGGGTGAGTAGTGCGACTATTGCGGCGACGCCGATGGCCACCCCCAATATGGTCAAGGTGGCCCGGAGCTTTCTTCTTAGAATCGCGCTCAAAGAGTAGGAAAGTATGTCAGTTGGCCTCATCTATTGAATAGCTCCTTCTCCACGACGCCGTCCAACATACAGACCACCCGGTCAGCCCCCATTGCTATGTTCCAATCATGAGTGACGACAATGATGGTGAGATGATTATTCCGATTGAGTTGTTCTACCAGAGCCATGATGCTCTGGGTGCTCCCGGAGTCCAGGTTTCCTGTCGGCTCATCCATGAGTAAGAGCTGTGGATCATTTGCCAGCGCCCGAGCTATGGCCACTCGCTGCTGCTGGCCGCCAGAGAGCTCATTCGGCTTATGATCGGCCCGATCCTCCAGGCCAACGAGCATCAGAAGTTCCTCTGCCCTTGTTCTCCGGGCATTGCGATTGATGCCAGCAATGTTCATGCCCAATTCAACATTCTCCCTGGCGCTTAGCCGTGGCACCAGGTTGAAGGATTGGAATACAAAACCTATCCTCCGGCGCATCTCAACAAGCTTGTCCCGCCTAGCCTCGGAAATATCTGCGCCACCTATCAGCATGATTCCCGTGGTCGGTCGATCTAGGGCGCCCATTAGATTGAGTAATGTGGACTTGCCTGAGCCAGAAGGTCCGGTGAGTGCGACAAAGTCGCCAAAAGATATTTTGAGGTTCACGCCCCGGACCGCTTCCACCTGTAGCTTTCCGAGCGAGTATGCCTTCCTCAAATCGATAGCCTCTATCACAAGTCCGCTGATACGATCTCCCCCTTCCTTTTGGCTCACTTCCCCCCCCACTACAATGAGCCGAGTGTATTGTTATAAGAAAGGATATTTTTAAGTATCGAATATTGAAGCCCGGCGGCTATCATGCGTTCTGGATATTACCCTTGAATGTCTAGCGAGTGATAGTGGTGATGGGGAAAAAAGGAAAAGAATTGAGGGAAGAATTTTATCCAGAGCGCCACAGTCCATGAAGATTGCAGTACCCACGGACGGAAAAATTCTCACCCTTGCAGGTGAATGCTGCTTCAGGTTTCATCCCTGGCTGGAGATGTGCCCTCATGACCCGACCGTTGGCCAGGACCTCGATCCACTCGATATAGTGTTTCTCCTCCATGGGGTGTGCGACACTGCCGACCTTCACCAGTATGCCGGTCGAGGTCTTTTCCACTATAGGGATGTGCTTCTCCTTGGAAGCGTCGACGGTATTCTCAACCATATTCTTCATGGGCTCGCCACAGCAAACCAGTTGACCTTTTCCGCCGTGCACCATCTCAACCATGTTGCCGCAGATCTCGCAACGATACACTTCATTCAACTCGGTCATGCCATCACCTCAGAATTCCTCTCTGAGCAGTTCATAATAAGAACGGGGATGGTCGCAGGATGGACATATTTCCGGCGGCTCCTCGCCAAAGTGCATGTAGCCACACTCGCGGCAGGTCCACCATACTGCGCCATCCTTCTTGAAGAATGTTTCCGACTCGAGAGCGTCCAGGATCTTCTGATAACGCTGTTCGTGATGTTCCTCGGCCCTGGAGATGGCACGCATGCGGGCTGCGATGTCCGAATAACCTTCCTTATCGGCCATCTCGGCGAACTCTGGATACATGGATGTATGTTCATAGTTCTCTCCGGCGATGGCGGCCTTGAGATTCTCAATGGTGGTGCCATACACGGTAGGAGCTTCAGCCTCCACGGTCACGTCGCTGAAATTACCCCCGTCCTTGAGCGTCTGTAGCGCCTTGAAGAGCTGAGAGGCGTGCTCCCTCTCCTGGTCAGCAGTGAGTTGGAAGATTGCGGCAATCTGCTCATAGCCCTCCTTGCGCGCCACCGACGCGTACATAGAATAACGGTTGCGGGCCTGACTCTCACCGATGAATGCCTTCACTAGATTATCGACGGTCTTGCTCAGGTCTACCCCTCCTGTTCATCGTAGACCTGAATGTGAATATTTTATCGTTTGCCCGAATTTGGAATGTCATTAATATTTGCCTTAAATCGGACCCCAGAATTTTTTATAATATAGCTCAGCTTCCTGACTAGCATATACCTTATCCATCACTAGAAGAGAACGTTTGAAATTATCATCGATGTTGATGCACGTTTTGTTCTCTCGCCACTTCTGAGGATCTTCCAGCCATATCCTCCCCTCGAGATTCTCGGTGCCCAGGAAGTAATGGAGATCTGCCTCACCGTGTACAGGTACAGAAGTTCGTCCCTGCAATGGATCGTATAATCCTCCCACCACTTCCATCAAATATGCGCGGTGGGCATCCGCATAGACACAGCGAGAGTCGCCCCGTTTGTCAACGGTGAAGTTTGCCGCAACATACTCCCCATCACTATAACACGCACGACCCTCAGCGCTCGTATCTAACTCGATGGGCAATGGATCTCCCGTTACAAATGCGAATAGACCTGTGCTCAACAAGAAGCCCACTACCAAGATGGATCCGAAAGCTATTGTTGAGTCTCGTTGGGGATGTGTACTTGAATACCTAGCAATGAGTTTTCTTTTGATTTTACGGAACGCACATAATCCCCCATAGGTAGCCAATGGGGCCGTGAAAATCAAACAGATGTGGAATAGTCTATCCTTACTGACTTCCGTGAATAATTTAGAATCAAAGAGCGTTAGGAACGATAACGCTATGAAAGGTAGGGCGAGGGCGAGATTGCGATCATCCCACTTCCTGGAATCCCTGCGCCTCATCGCTGCATATGAACCGTAGGCCGATAGGAGAAGT
This sequence comes from Methanobacteriota archaeon, assembly GCA_012519255.1. Lineage (GTDB taxonomy): Archaea > Thermoplasmatota > Thermoplasmata > Methanomassiliicoccales > Methanomassiliicoccaceae > DTU008. The sequence goes on from JAAYQQ010000038.1 coordinate 8,451, forward strand.
ATCAGGACCCAATAGAACGCCTTTAACACGTCCTGG
>JAAYQQ010000039.1 GCA_012519255.1 Methanobacteriota archaeon
CGACTCTTGCAGTCCGCCAGAACGACAACCCCTTCGGAGCGAGATAGATGGTCTGTTCACCCAGGTCATCAAGAGGCCTCCTGTGAAAACGTTCGCTCACTCATCTTCCAGCTCCTCCCCTTCCTCATCGTAGTCGGGTTCTTCCTCTTCTTCTGCTGCCTGAGCTGGCGCCTCGACCTCGGTAAAGTCGACCCCGGCAACGTCCCAGTCACCGGGCAGGGGGTCAGCGCCCATAACATCTATGGGGTTGATGCCGGAGATGTATAGGTTTGTCTCATCAAACTCATCGGCGTCGAGACCATCGAGGCTGAAGGTGATCTCGTAGGTGTCCGTAGAAGGTATGTATGGGAGTTCCCAGCTGATCTTTCCATCAGCTCTCACTTCGGCTGGATGAGGTTTGCATGTTACCTCGTCAAGGCAGCCCTCAGGAAGCACGGTGTGTAGATTGAACCTCTGACGCTTTGGAGTGTAGTTGTATACCGTGACCTTGACATTATGGCGTCCCTTCTCGAAGGTAACAGAGTCATCGATCCACACAATGTTCATGATCTTGGTTATGGTGCCCTTGAGGTCGGGAACGGGCTTGCCGACGATACGAGCAGTCTTCTCGGCCATGAGTGGAAGAATTACCTGGACGATCTCGAACTTGGAACGGGTCTTGGCCCTCCGCTCCCTCTTATTGAGGTGAGTCCTGAGGTTGCGCCCGCAGGCCTTGAGGGCGAGCTCGATTTCCTCCTGGATGATTGGAATAGATGAGATGGCTTCCTTGGCCTCGGAAGTGAACGGTATCTTGGTGGAAGCTACGTGCACTAGAATGATGGCGGGTCCGAAGGGTATGCCCGAACCGCCTCGTTGCTCCAGACCGTAGCGTCTCCAGTCGGTATTCTCGATAGCCTTGGTTATCACACACGCACCCTGCTGGTAGAGAAGCGGGACGCGATTGGCAAATCGATAGATCTGCACAGGGGAGTCTTTCGGGAGATCTCCTCCGTAGACTATGCCCACCTCTATCAGGAATGGATTGCCTGAATGGACCTTGGGGTCTCGCGTCACCGGGGGCGCGTAGAACTCAGGTCTTACATTATCCAAGACATGCTTGAGCCCCTTGCGGATCAGCTGATCGCCTATGGGTGACAGGCAATCGACCTGTGGGGCCATGATCTTGACCTTGCCCATGCCTTCGAGGAGCTGTTTGCTGGTCTCCAGCGTGAAAGTGCTGGGGCGAGTGGTCTCAGGCATGTTGGCGGCGGCGCAGATCTCCTTGGCCACTCTCTCCGAGATGCGATTAAAGTCCTTCTGCAGGAATTTGACCAAGCTGCGCTCCTTTGTCGCCTTGATCATATTCATGAGTGTGCCCAACTCGATGCCGTCGGGGTGAGGTTTGATCTCCTTGGTTGGCGGCGGCATCTGTTCAGTGGCACGCTTGAAGTAGTATTCCTTCCCATCCGGATCGATCAGGGTGATGGAGGCGTGAGGGTTCACGATGGCGGTCTGCCTGAGGTACTCTGGCACAGACTGCTTGCCGTTGACATATCGCCCGTTCATGTAGAACGATACCCTGGTGCCGTGGGGAACTTCGTTCCACGGAATGAAGTCCTCACGCAGCAGGATAGGCCGATTCTTCTTGGTATCGATTATGATGTCGATCTCCTTGGCCGCCTCGGCGCCATATACCTTGGAGCGGACCGTTGCCGCCTTACCGGTGGTGATCTGTCCGTACATGATGGTGGCAGATATGCCGATGCCCTGCTGGCCGCGAGACTGTCGTACGGCGTGGAAACGGGAGCCGTATAGCAGGCGGCCGAACACGTTGGGCATGGAGGTGGAGACTATGCCTGGGCCATTATCTTCCACGGTGACTCTATATTCTCTTTGGTCAATCCGATCGATCTGCACGATAAGGTCGGGCAATATCCTTGCCTCTTCACAGGCGTCCAGGGCGTTATCAACCGCTTCCTTTACACCCATGATGAGGCTCTTAACCAATGAATCAAAACCCAGGATCTGTCGGTTCTTTTCGAAGAACTCTGAGACTGATATTTCCTTCTGGCCCTTGGCCAGTTTATGAGCAGTAGTAGAGGCCATCCCATCATCCCCAATAGGAGGAGGTTTAAAAGGTTTTACAGGGAGGTGTCTGAAAGTGCTCAGTTCTCAAACTCCTTGTTGCAGTTCCAGCACCTCTTGGCGTCCTCGTCTACGCTAGCGCCGCACTCCGAGCACTCGAACTGTCCTTCTTCCCTTCCCTTGGCGGCGGGAGCGACATCCTCTTCAAAGCTCTCTCCGCACTGGGGGCACCTGCCTGCATGTGCAGGCACGTCTGCGCCACACTCCGAGCAGACGAAGGCCTCTCTCCCGCTCTCGAGGGACTTGCCTCCCCTCTTGGTCTCTTCACGCTCCTTCATTATCTGTTCCGCTCGCTTCCTGGATCGATCAGAGAACCATGAAAACAGCAAAAGCAGGTAGTAAAGCATGCCTACCTGAATAAGGAGCGACAGGGCCATGATCGGGAAGAAATAGATGAAGATGTCCGAGTTGGACCGGTGCACTGGCCCATAGCTGAGATCTGTGCTCACCCAGTCGCCGGTTGCATCGGTCTGGAATTGGTAAATATAAAGCGAGTCGCCGAACTCGTTCGTGCTGAAGGTATAGTTGACCCCGCCCGGTACAGCACCTGACCTGACCATGGTGTGATTGACCTCTTCCAGAGTATACTGGTCGATGATGATCACGTTGACACTATAATCTCTGGAGGCGCCATCTGTGACGGTGACATTGAACGTATGTGTGGTCCCCAAATCCCCCCTATAAGGGGTGATGTGGCCATTCACAAGCAGGCCGTCGGTAGACTCCAGGGCATGGCCGTCATAAGAGTTCACATCCCCTATGACCGTCACCCATGTGAAAGGGACAGCGAGGATGAAGATGAAGGCCAATCCCCAAACCGCCAACTTGGCCCTATTTTTAAGGCCAAAATAGTAGGGGATGTAAAAACCGATGATGGCGATGAGCAGGTGAGCGAAGCATATGGTTCTTACGAAGTAGGTCAGCACCGAGCTCAGAAGCACGGCTATGATCAGCCCCAATGCGAGAGCGTATTTCTTCTTCCGGAATTGTAAGAAACGTTCCTTCAACTCATCCAGTGAGGACATCTTCCCGGCATCCCCTTAGCATGTTTAAATGTTGTGTACATGGCTGGATAATCTTATTATATGCTTCAGCTGATGGCAAGGGCTGGACATGACGAACGCGGTAGTGGCCATTGGGGGCAACGCCATCCTGCGCAAGGGTGAGGCGGCGACGGTGGAGAACCAGATGAACAATCTCCGTCGCACTTGTGCCCCCCTTGCCAGGATGGTGAAGGAGGGCTACGGCGTGACCCTGGTCCACGGCAACGGCCCCCAAGTGGGAAATATCCTCCTTCAGAATGAGATTGCTCGGGAAGAAGTTCCCCCCATGCCTCTGGACGTCTGTGTGGCTCAATCGCAAGGTCAGATAGGTCTCATGCTTCAACAGGCCATGACCGAGGCCCTGTACAAGGAGGGGATCAGCCGCACGGTTGTGTGCCTTCTAACTCGCGTGATGGTCGATCCGGCGGGCCAGAATCCCACCCCGTCCAAACCCATTGGGCCATACTATGGGTCGGAAGGGCTGGAACGACTCCGCTTGAATAATTGGACCATATCTGAGGATCGTGCCCGGGGAGGATGGCGAAGAATAGTCCCCTCTCCGCGCCCCCTCTCGATCATAGAGGGGGGAGCGGTGCGAAGTTTGGTGGCCACGGGCGAGTATGTGGTCATTGCTGCGGGAGGCGGAGGTGTGCCAGTAACGAAGTGTCACAACCATCTATGCGGTGTCGAGGCAGTCGTGGATAAGGATCTCGCTGCCCAGGTCTTGGCCCGATGCATAGGGGACGAACTTCTGATAATGCTCACTGACGTTGACGCTGCCTATCTAGACTATAAGACTCCCATTCAACGTGGGATCGGTGAGACCACCGCGGCAGAGATGCGAACCTATCTGGAACAAGGACATTTCGCGCCGGGTTCTATGGCTCCAAAAGTAGAGGCGGGGGTAGAATTCACGAGTTCGACAGGACACACCTCGATAATTACCACACCGGAACTTTTAGATAATGCGTTGAAGAGTAAGGCGGGAACCCGAATTATTGCTTAGGTGAATATTTGGCCCTGACCATTGAAGAACAGATTAAGGCGATTGAGGAAGAGATCGCCAAGACGCAATACAACAAGAAGACCCAGGGTCACATAGGTCTTCTAAAGGCCAAGATGGCCCGCCTGAGGATGGACCTGGAAAAAAGACGATCCGCCTCGAAAGGCGGAGCTCCTGGCTACTCTGTCAAGAAGTCAGGTAATGCCACCATTGCTCTGGTGGGCTTTCCCAGTGTGGGAAAGTCGACCCTTCTGACCAAGCTTACCGATGCCAGGAGTGAGGTGGCCGCCTATGCCTTCACCACGGTAGACGTGGTCCCCGGCATCATGGAATATAACTTCGCAAAAATACAGGTGCTCGATCTTCCAGGTCTGATCCGTGATGCCAGCAAGGGGAAGGGACGAGGCCGGGAAGTTTTAGCAGTGGTGCGGACGGCAGACCTAATACTCTTTGTAATAGATATCTACGATACAAATCTAGATGTATTGGTCAGTGAGCTCTACGACGCTGGTATCCGCCTCAATACTCAGCCTCCCGATGTCATAATCACAAAGACCGATCGAGGTGGCATTGAGATCAAGTCCACTGTACCACTCACCAAGATATCTCCCGAGTTGGCTTCGGAAATGGTCTCCGCCTATGGCTATATCAACGCCGAGGTGATCATCCGAGAGGATATCGATGAGGAACAGCTCATCGACGTCCTGACTGGCAACAGGGTGTACATGCGCTCTATCACCGTAGTGAACAAGGTCGATCTAGTGGATGAGCACTATCAAGAGGTTGTCAGGAAGCGGCTTAAGGGCCATAACCCGATATTCGTATCCGCGAATAAGGGGACTGGTTTGGAGCGCCTTAAGAAAGTGATCTATAGTGAGCTTGATTTCATTCATGTCTTTCTCAAGCCCCAGGGCAAGGAAGCGGATATGGAAGAACCACTTGTTATCTCAGAAGGCTCAACAGTGGGAGATCTATGCGATAATATCCACCGCTCCTTCCGCCGTAATTTCCGCTATGCCAATGTGTGGGGCGACAGTGCCAAGTTCCCTGGACAGATGGTTGGGATAGACCACACTCTTTCCAACGGCGATATAGTGACTGTAGTCATCAAGCGGGGCGGGGCTTAGTAAGGCCGCGGATGTTATGTTCACACCCGGGCGCGGCACACTTACTACGCGCAAACGCGATTTCACGTATTAGATGAAGAGTACTGGAAGCGTTGATGAAATCGCCCACCCCTCTGAACTTCATAGCGCCGATATGGTCCTGACCAGCATATCGATCTGGACGGCCATGGCATCACGTACCCCGAGAGTGTCTGCACCACGTTCTCTACTCATTCTCTCCATGAAACTAGGGAACCAGTCGGAGACGTGATTGGAGGGGACTGGCAGTCTTATCAGCGTTAGGCCTTCGACGGGGAAATTGTCTTCGAACCAGGACTGGACGGTCTCGCCCAAGGCCACAATAATGTGCACACCCTCATCCAGCAGCGCGTCGATCTCATCGTGGACGGAGTTGGGGACAGGGCGTTCTGCCCCGATCGACTCATCTACTGGCTCTTTGAATAAGTATATGAGGTGGCCAACTCGGAACAATTTGCCCAGATAATCCATCTTCTCTTCTCGCTGGCTATCTCCCATCTCCCTGAGGAAGTTATCTGTGCGAACCAGCAGCCTGCCGGGCTCGGCAGCGGCAAATATCATCTTCCTTGCTGTAGCATCATCGAAGGTGCGGCTCACCCGGTAAATGGTGAGAATGTGATATGACGGACTTTCTGACAGTATGAGCACCTTGACTCGCTCGGGCTGGGGCACCCGGACTCCTGGCCATTTTTGTATTGACTTAATGCTCTCCATCTTTCCCACATAAGGTATCTCTACCGCTCCATAAAGTCCTTTCCAGGAACATCGTATAGGTCACGTACTGGCGTCCCTGGCCAAGAGAATTAAGTGAATCGATGAGCTGGGTTAAGAAACGATTTAATAACGCCTCCCTAATGTCCACTTAATGATTAAGCGCCCCCGTGGGACCAGGGATTTCGGGCCAGATGAGATGGAAAAGAGGCGTCGCCTTGAAGGAATGATGCGCCGCGAGGCCACAATCTTTGGATTTCGCGAGGTCGCCACACCCATCTTTGAGCACACCGAGCTATTCACCCTGAAGTCTGGGCCCAATGTGGTGGAGGAGATCTATGCATTCCAGGACAAGGGCGGGCGTGAGATCGCTCTCCGGCCAGAGCTCACTGCCCCGGTTATGCGTTTCTTCGTCAACGAGCTTTCCAGTTCTCCCCGGCCGCTCAAGATGTTCTACTTTGGACCATGCTTCCGTTATGAAAGGCCGCAATCAGGACGATTTAGGGAATTCTTCCAATTCGGCGCAGAGCTTATAGGTAATCCTGGCCCGGAGTCGGATGCCGAGATCATTGCTCTGGCGGCATCGATCATGCGGCGCATAGGGCTGAAGCGATACAACATCAGGATAGGCCACATCGGTGTCCTGAGGGATATGCTGGCTCAATCCGGTATAGGGCCAGACCGCGCTCCTCTGATCTTGCAAAAACTGGATAAGAAGGAATACGGGGATGCACGTCAGCGTATGCGCGAGGCTGGCATGGTCGATGAGGCTATTGAAGATATTATTGACATCACAACTACGGTGGGGCCATTGGAGGTGCTGGATCGTATCAGTGGGGAAGCCCACGATCATCTCCAGGGTGTCTTCCAGCTGCTGCAGGCATACGACCTCCCCAATCTACAGGTCGATCTGGGAGTGGTTCGGGGACTAGACTATTACACGGGCATGGTCTTTGAGATGGATGCGCCGGTGCTTGGTGCAGAAAAGCAGATATGCGGAGGGGGCTCCTACTCCCTTACCGACTTGTTTGGCGGGGAGAAAACATTCTCCACTGGTTTTGGCATAGGGTTCGATCGAACTCTCCTGGCCTTGGAAAAGGAGGGGTATGAGGTCCCACAACACCATGTCGACGCCTACATACTCCCCATTGGTCCAACCACTCGGGAGGAAGCGCATCGGATTGCCGCCCGGCTCCGCCAGGCTGGCATAATTACAGAGATAGATCTTATGGGGAGGAGCATGTCCAAGAGTTTCCGGCATGCCGACTCGATCAACGCTCGCCATGTCATTATAGTGGGCGAGAAGGAACTGGCTCAGAATGCGGTGGCAGTTCGGGATATGACAACAGGGGAACAGAAAATAGTGGGGAAGGAAGAAATCTTATCGTTTTTCAAGTGAATATAATTAGTGCCAGAGATCGGCCGCTTAGTGGGGATTCGGAGGAAAAACTACGTAGGAGGAGAGTTGAGCTGCCGATCTCCGACACTAATCCCTCTCAATTCTGCCCTTCTATATAATACTTTCTTTCAAACCATTCGTCCTGTCGGACAGTTATTCTAGGACTTTCATCGACACCCAGTTGTCTTTATTTTATTGGAATCCAATTTACTGGCTGTTCATTTCTCCACATCGAAATAGATACGCATGAGGGCACGATATTCGACAATACGATCTCCCTCTACCTTGCATTCCATATCCTTTACTCTGGCCCACCGTATGTCACGCACCGTCTTGGCGCAAACACTTATGGCATTCTGAGCGGCGTCATCAAAGCTCTCTTTTGATAGGCCCACGATCTCCAATACTTTCTGTACCATTACATCACCAAAAATGTATGGCACTCGGGAGCACTTATGGATTTGCTCGGCCCCTTGGAGTGAGCTCTCGCATGACGTCCTGCTCATGATTGAGCAGTGCGTCCGCCCTGGCAACCATTGGATGTTCCCGTCCCACGCTGGTGAATGTGACCCTGGAGAATTCTTTCGCCAGCTTCCTAACCTTGGCCAGATGGGGCTTGAGATTGGCTGCCCGGCAGGCATACTGGCCGTTGACCTGTCTGACCAGGAGCTGCGAATCGCTGACCAACTCTACCTCGTCGGCGCCAAGTGCCATGGCCTCCTCCAGAGCGGCAATGGCTCCCCGATATTCTGCCTCATTGTTGGTGCATTTGCCGATGTAGCGAGCGTACTCCTTGAGTATCTTGCCTGTACCATCTGTCACCACAATAGCGAACGCTGCCGGTCCTGGATTGCCTCTTGACCCGCCATCGGTGAAGACCTGTAACTTCATGTACTCACTCACTGACATCGCCCGGACCGGGGGCGCGGAGCGTCTTCACCTTGCGATTCTTATCATCCACGAGCACGATGCGGGGCTCAATGGGGCGATCAGTGATCTCAAAAGCCATAACTATGATACGATCGCCGGGCTGGACGAGCAGGGCTGCTGCGCCGTTGACGCAGACGATCCCCGAACCGGGAGTCCCCTCAACAGCATAGGTCTCAAATCTTGCTCCATTATCTACGTCGGAGATGAGCACCTTCTCTCCTGCCCAGATGTCCGCTTCGTCCAGGAGCTCCTTGTCGATTGTTATGCTCCCTACATAGTCTCGGTCAGCCTGGGTGACCACCGCACGGTGGATCTTTCCCCGAAGAAGAGCACGCATGATTATATGCATTCAACCGCGGTTCAATAATCTTACTATTCCCTGTCGTAGTTTCTTGAGGCGCTTTCTCCTGTTGGATTATACAGATAACATATTTATGAGGCGTTGTGTTACTCGCCTCAGGAACCGTAACACCATCAATATCGAGTGATTGACATGAATAAAAAAAGTCTGTCAGCTATTCTGGTAGTGGCCATACTGGTGCTTGCCAGTCTGGCCGTTGCGATAATATTTCTTCAAGAGAAGAGTACCGTGACTGACGACCGCGGTAAGAGCGTCTACTTCGAAGAGGCACCTGAACGCATAGTCTCTCTCGGTTCCTCGTTCACCGAGATCATCATAGCTCTGAACGAGGGCGAAAGGCTGGTAGGAGTGGACTACTCCAGCGCCAAACTGGAGGGACTTCCCGAGGACGTTCTTGACCTCGGCAAGACCAGCAGCCTATCCATGGAGACTCTGATCGCCCTGGAGCCAGATTGTGTCATCATCTGGAACTTTAACATGTATGGAAGACTCATCAATGACATGGAGGAGAAAGGCCTCAAGGTGCTGGCCTTCAATCCCAAGACCGTTGACGATATCATGGTGACGATGGATCGCATCGGCACAATAATGGGCGCCAACGCCACAGCCCTGGTCGACAAGATGCAGGCGCGGGTGGATGCGGTGGTCCAGAAGACCGCTGATCTCACCGACGACCAGCGCACCAAAATATATCTCGAACTGGCCAGCAAGGGGGGTCAGACTGTCGGGAACAATACCATCAGCAGCGAGCTTATCTACATGGCTGGCGGGAAGAATATCTTTGAGAATGGGACGGGTTACTGGCTAGCCGACAAGGAGAGCATCGTACATAGCAATCCTCAGGTCATCGTGGTGGAGGATTCCTCAACTCGTGATGAGCAGTACTTCAGAGGGGCTTACGAGTCTACTGATGCGGTTAAGGCTGGGCAGATTTACTTCATCGATGCCGGAACACTCACCACGTCCCCCAGGGTGGTCGACGCGCTGGAGGATCTTGCCAAGTGGCTACAACCCGAGTTGTTCCCCGAGTTGTTACCGTGAGCCGCGGGCCAAACCCCTTTTTCATTCTTTTATTCTTTCTTATTGGGGATGGGCTAATAAGCAATGACGATAATTCCCGGCCCACCATGGATGTGTCTGATGTTGCTTCCATCCAGAAACGAAAATACGCCCGGTGGGGCGCTATCATCATCGGGCTGTTAATCGCACTCGTCCTAACCATACTATTCTGCCTGGGCATCGGGGCGGTCAACATGCCTGTGGATACCATCGCAGAGATATTGTTCAAGGGTGGAGGTACTGATTCTCAACGGCAGATCATTCTTGACATCCGTATGCCTCGCATCATACTGGGCGCATTGGTGGGCGCCTCCCTCGCTGTGGCCGGTGCGGCCATGCAGGGAGTATTTCGCAACCCCATGGCTTCCCCCTATGTCCTCGGCATATCTTCTGGAGCGGCTTTCGGAGCCTCTTTGGCCATAGTCCTAGGCGTAAGCTGGTTATCAGGGGCGTTTGCCATTCCCGCTATGGCCTTCATCTTCTGCTTCCTCACCTTGTTCCTGGTGTATGGGATATCTCGCACCAAGGGAGGCTATGTCCCAGTGGAGACATTGCTGCTGGCAGGTATTGCGGTGGGGGCTTTCTTCTCTGCTCTCGTCTCTCTAATGAAGTATTTCGCGGATGAGCAGCTAGCCGCCATAGTATTCTGGATGATGGGTGGGCTATGGGAGGCCAAGTGGACTCATGTGGTCGTGTCCTTACCCATGATAATTTTGGGAACGGCGACGATCTGGATGCTGGCTCGAGATCTCAACACTCTCATGGTGGGGGAGGAACACGCCCTTCACCTTGGTCTCAATGTCAACGGCATA
>JAAYQQ010000040.1 GCA_012519255.1 Methanobacteriota archaeon
GACTTTGGCGGTTGGGGCATAAGATATGGAAGCATGGGCAAAGCATACAACGTGTCTGGAAACCGGGGCGTTTTACTCAAACTAAAGGATGGCAACAGTCTTCTCATCGGCTCACAGAGAGCTGAGGAGCTCGACGCAGCCATTGCCCTGATGATCTCTCTGGACGGCGTCAATGTCCACCAATGACCAAACGCCGTGTTCTCATTGGCATCGAGAGATCATTCAATTGAGCGCCGTACTGCGATACCCTTCTGGCGGAGCGTTCGTGGTGACCTGCAGTCCGTAATAATGAGCGATCACTTCTCTGAATAACGATAAATATCTCCATATCTGAACGAGTGATTAGGTGGAGCATGAGCGAACCGACCAAAAGGGCAACCTTTGGAGCGGGTTGCTTTTGGGGAGTACAGGTTGCCTTTGATGCGGTCAAAGGCGTGATCTCTACACAGGTAGGGTATATGGGCGGCACGACCGAGCATCCTACCTATAGGGACGTTTGCACCGACCGCACCGGTCATGCCGAGGTCGTGGAGGTGGAGTATGATCCTGCCCAGGTGAGTTATTCACAGTTGCTGGAGGTGTTCTGGAACATACATGATCCCACCACTCCGGGCCGACAGGGGGTGGATGTGGGCACGCAGTACCGCTCGGTAATATTCTATCATAACGAGGTACAGCGGCAGGCCGCCGAGACCATGAAAGAAAGGCTGCAGGCGAGCGGCCGGTTTAAACGCCCCATCGTAACTGAGATCGTGCCAGCCACATCATTCTGGCGGGCCGAGGAATATCATCAGAAATATCATGAAAAACGCGGCGGTTCCTGTGTACTCTGATGGCGGCGATCGCCCAGATCGGAGAGCCATGGGGCTCAGGACATGGACGCTCTATCTCTGCCAAGAGCGCCCTATCTCCTGATTGGAATTGTGGGTCCGCTTAAGCCTGAGCCAAATATCAGGTCAATGCCCAATGTTTGGGAAGTATGGCAACGGGGAGGATTAAAGTGGCCAAGATCATGACCAGACCGGCTTTGCCATGCCTCCGCACTCTCGCGAAGAGATATGAAACATAGTTGGGAATGATGGCCCCTACCTTCCACGATATAAGGGCGGTCCTTGTGAGACTGCAGATCGGCCTCTGAGCATGAGAAGGCACCGTTAACAAATACTGCGCATCCCATTTCATTTTCATGCCCTCTCCTGCTGGTCCTGACAAGCTATGTGAGCTAGCTTTTTCATATGGCGCCACCGCCGCGGTTGTCCTAGAGGCCTCTGCAATAGTTCTGGATTCCAGAGTTCGACTCAAATGCATGATTCCTCGATGTGCCAACTATAATCACAATCTGATGTGTCCCCCCAATGTCATGAGTGTGGATGAGTTCTCCAAGGTGCTCGGTAGATACCGACGTTCGATCGTGATTCAGTATCCAATCCCTCTTGACAAGGAATTCATGAACAGTCTCGAGGGCCAGTCGCTGGGGGACATCTACGAGAGTGGCGAGTATAAGGAGCGAATAACTAAGAGTGAGCGTGAGTTCCAGGGGATACTGAACCGTCTGGAGTCAGATGCCCTGCAAATGGGCTACCGGTTCGCCACCGCACTCACAGGAGGGCCTTGTAGGTTGTGCGATGAATGCGTTGGTCAAGCGTCTGGACAAAGATGCCGACATCCCTTTCAATCGCGACCCTCCATGGAGGCCATGGGCATAGATGTCTATCTAACTGCCAAGAATGCAGGCATCCCATTTGAGGTGCCGGCGAAGGATGGGGCGGTGTGGAATGGTCTTCTCCTAATCGATTAATATGAGTTATATGATACTATAATTCATGCTCTCCGCTGACCTTTCTCCGAAGTTCTGCGTCCGGCTGAATAACGAGGTGCGGATGCCCATCATGGGGCTGGGCACATGGGGCCTGGAGGGCGAACAGTGCTATCGAGTGGTCAAGTGCGCCCTGCAAATGGGCTATCGTCTTATCGACACGGCCTCTATGTATGGCAACGAGGCGGAGATTGGTCGGGCCTTTAGGGACAGCGGACTGAGTCGCGATGATGTATTCATAACTACCAAGGTGGCCAGCAAGGATCAGGGCTATGAGGAAACACTTGCCGCCTGCCAGGCGAGTCTGTATCGCCTGGGTTTGAGCTTTGTCGACCTATATATGATCCATTGGCCCGTGGTGGGTAAAAACATCGACACCTGGAAGGCGATGGAGGAGCTGTTCTCTAAGGGCAAATGTCGGGCCATTGGAGTAAGCAACTTTTCCATCCCCCTCATTGAGGAGATCAAGCGGAGAGAGATGGTGTTGCCTGCAGTCAACCAGATCGAGTTTAACCCCTTCGTCTATGAACGAGAGATGTTCAATTATTGCGCCGAGAACGGAATCCACATAGAAGCCTACAGCCCTCTTACCAGGGGGATATGTCTGCAAGATAAGACTCTCCTGGGTGTTGCCCATGCTTATGGCAAGAGCCCTGCCCAGATCCTGTTACGGTGGGCACTTCAGAAGGGGGTGACGGTGATACCGAAGGCCACCTCGGTCAAGCATCTCAAGGAGAACCTGGACATCTTCGATTTCGAATTATATTTTGGAGACATGGATAAACTGGATGCTTTAAGCATGGCCCAATGTCTTATAGACCGGTAGTGTCAAAATTCACCAGAAGCGTGATTGACTTACGAGGTCGGTGGTTTGGGAAACAACCCCCGTGACAAACAACACAACGCGACCTTTTATTATAAGTTTATAAAAGGATGAGAGTGAGGCGCCGTCGAACGGGCTCGAACCGTTGACCTTGTGATGACTGTTCCCGATTAGGGGATTAACAGTCACACGCTCTACCAGCTGAGCTACGACGGCTTATGCAGACCACCACAATAATGCACACATATTAATCTTTTGCGTTTCTAAAGCTAGTTGGGGGAATGGGAAGAGGCGTCTGGCATGTATTAACTGATGTGCGTTGGCACGTCGGTTTGGTGAAAGATGCCATATGAAAGCGTTTCGCGCCTGACCATACATAATGATTGGCATCGAATAATGGGCGATATGTGCGCTACCGAGACCTCATGATCACAGAGGTCGAGAACAAATTCTGGATATGGAACGTGATAAGGTGATTACACTCATTCAACCGCGTTTTCTAAATTAGTCCCTCTGCATGCTGGAGGGCGGCCAGTGAGCTCAGCAGGCGTTTTGAGAGCGGGATGGGAACTCTTCAGCTCAGTTGGTCTCTCAACTCTTTCACTGTATCCCCCATCTCATCTAAAAAGATCACAAGGTGCTCCATGAACGGTCCGAATTTCTCGGTAGTGATGGCCCCCTCAGGGGAGGGTTGGATCAGCCCCTCTTGTTCTAGAATGCGCAGGGAGTAACGTACCTTGTGCTGAGGATGATTAAGTAACTCGGAAAGGCGGATAATGCCAATAGGCTCGTTGTCCCTAATCGCCTTGAGCATTTGGACATGGCGCTGGAGCAGCTCCACTTCGTTCTCTATCTTGTTGGTCAGAACGCTGCTGCTTTTTATTTTCCCCCCTCCTGGTATTTCACATAGTAACAGTTGTTAGATATAAATGAATATCGAGCCAGATGGTTCTAGCTATGAATTTTTCATCTTCTTCTTGTATATTGCCAGTGCTTGAATTGTGCTCGATCAGCGACATCGTAGCATTTTGTTTCAGGCGCAATATGATGTCCACAATACTGTGGAATGAGAGATGTCTGATAACCAGGGAGCAACACACCTTCTAGAGCTGCGCACTCTCTTCCAGATAGGCCTCTCCGCTCTGAACACAGCGTCATTCGCAGGCATGGGGACTAGATGATCAACTACGAAGTCATCAGAGTATGGTCGCCGAAGGCGCGATGCAAATATGGCTATATGCAAGGCTGTCTTCATTATGTGTAGAAGGGCTCATGGCTTGCCTCTGGCCTCGACACTGTGAGTCTAGGCGGCTCTAGACTGCAAACCAAGCCCTCACCTTGGGTTGGAAAAGATATACGAGTATGAGCACGGGGATGAGGATCGAGAATCCCAGCATTAGAATATCTATCAATCCTCCATTCAAGAGAGTAGTGACCGCCGTGAAACCGACGTTCAGGAACCCGTATAGTATGGCCAGGAACCACGCCCATCTTTTTCCATTCAAGAAGCCGTAGGCGAGTGCCATGGCCAGAATGCCCATGATCAGGGAGATGGCGCCTATGGCTCCCAAGAGCAAGGAAAGATTGGCCAAGAACCACTCTGGTGCCTCTCCAGCAAGAGCCTCCTGGAATGCCTGACTTCCTGCCAGTCCCAGGGCTATGAGGATACACGCCGCGGATAGCAGTAACAGTATTCCCAGAAGCGCGTTAAGAACGGCCAAGATAGTAACGCCTGCTGGCCTCTGCTGTAAGGGCGGCGGAACTGGGTAGGGTTGGGAAAGATTATATTCAGTCAATGAGGGGACATAATCATTCCCATATTTAATCTATTGAATTTAGATATGCGGGTCCTGTTGCAAAACCCTAATGACCAGAACTCATTTCTGTGAACCAGTTGTATCAGATTGAACAACGTGAGCTTGACGCGAACCTCGTTTTTCGATCTCTTTTCGAACGGCATTTTAGACGATAACCAAGAAGCGCGCCGATTATACTGAACACAGTCTCAGCGTGTACGCGCTTCGCGTACAGCGCGGCAGCGCGGTTCGGCCAGTGCTGCCAGAAAGAGGCTATCTTCTGATAGAGCGTTCGAGGCTTCGATAAGTGCCTTGTGTTCTTCTTGTTCGAGTGCAGCGGCACGGCACCGTGCCACCCGGCAGCCGCCAGACAGTCGTTGCTGAAGTAAACGGAATCAACAAGAGAACTCTTCGGCATGACGTTCGGCGACAGCTTGCTCTCTATCGAGGCGAACACACGGCTGTCATGCACGTTCGATGCAGTCCGCTCGTAGCTGAGCACCAAGAACATCATCGTCCTCATCGGCATAGTCATGCTCTTCCTCTCCCAGTCATTGGTGGCGCTGCCGCCGATCTGGTCTTGTACATATATGGGGATGTCGTGGGGGCGATGGGCCGGCCGCACGATCCGGAGGCGATCCTGCCCGAAATGGCCTCGAAGGCCGCCGCCCTCTTCAGAGCCCTATGTCAGACTCTGGACCCGCTCTCCCGGGACCGCTTTCGGGACTGGATCCCGGAGAGGTTCTTCCGGAGCGGGGAGGAAGCGGGCGACTGCAAAGCCCTCCTGTCGGTGGTGACCTCTTCGAATGCATCTGCCATGGTGGGGGAGATCGACCACCGGCGGGAGGGACGAAGGACTGAAGAGGACCGTCGCACGCCGTGACCCCCGAAGAAGCGTGGAGGGCCACGGTCGAGGTCGACCGTCCCGCGCTCAACGTCGAGCATGAACGTGTCGAGTCGTTACTCGAAAAAATTGAATACGCCGCTCGTTGTCTCCACCACCGTGGCAACCAACCAGTCGTCTTTCTGAGCAACTGACAATAGGTTGGACCACACTCATGCATTTTGATAACAATATAGATAACAAACGATAATTAAGTGTCAGAGATCGTTAACCGATTTTTGCAACAAGACCTATATGAATTGATAGAGGGCCTCATGCATAGAATGCCTTTACCTGGGGCTGGAACAAGTACCACAATATAATCACCGAGATAACCAGGCCGATCATAGATAGTGGATTAAGTGCGATTGTGCCACCTATGTCTGCCAGGATGCTCAGGATGGTGAATATAATCGCAATAAACCTCGCCCAGCCCCTACCGGTCCATAGTCCCCAGACAATGATCATTTGGATTAATCCAATCATTATCAATGCCCCGCCAATGATCGTACCAATGGCGACACCAATGGGCCCAATCAGGGATAGTACACCTAGGACAAGCACCCCGCTGATCAGTGAGAGAAGTGCCTTCAGGAAATAAAGCACGGACAGGATGGTCACGCCGGTCGGCCTCACTCCGGTGTGATATGTCGTGGCGGCGGGGTAGGTAGCCATGATGTTGAACTGAAAGCCCCTGGGAAATATAGATTATGATATGCTGATGCTGAGGGGATTGTTAATGATCCTTGAGGGGGGCAGACCAGGAATGAAATAGGTAACTATGTTGGCGCTACAAAATAAATGAATAAAAAGATGTCAGAGGGTTTTGTTACGCATGGGTTTTAGGCCTTGCCGAACCATGCCCTGACGTTGTTCATGTTCAGATATAGCAGGACGACCAACGGTATCAGTATGCCGATGAGCATGCTGGCTAGCCCGGCAGGGTTGAATCCTGATAAGAACCAACCTACTATGCTGAGTATTATGGACAGCACCACTAATACCATGGCCAACGTCCACGCCCATCCCCTCCCCTTGAGAAATCCATAAGTGAGTAGGAAGGCGATGATGGCAAGTATGACTAAGATAACTCCCATCACTCCGAACAAGATTGGCGCCATATCAATGAATTCCTGGGGGAAATCTGGCCCCAGCTGATCGGCGACATCTTGCATGTTCGCTACTCCGGCAATAATGAATGAGCCAATTGCAGTCAGGATCAAGAATACGCCAGATAGTGCCTCAAGGATTGCTAGCAAGGTCACTCCGAGTGGACGCTGGCGCATTGTTGGATATACATAGGGCGGGGGCGGCGGGGGCGTGTAAGGTTCGCCCGCAATGGGCGGGACCTCGGGAGGCGGGGAATCAGCTGTCATTCATGAAAAATTTGGGAGCTAGTTATATTTAACGATGTTTCTAACGATGGTCGCGCCACGGGGGGCCAAATAAATTTAAAAGTATCAAACCCAGTTGCCTGCCATACGCATCCATTATGTATGCAGTGTCTTTGGATGCGCCCTGTTTGACATAGCTAGTGCACTGGCCATATGGACAACATCTATATTTTGTCTGTAGCATGGCCTCGATGCTAAGTGGTCAAGCAGAGGATTTAATTGAACGCCTTTACATTCCATGGCATGAGCTGGGAAGCCAGATTCAGGCGGGCAGTCCATCTATCTGCGCCAGCATTCTTGGTATATTACTTACTGCCCTCTCCGCTCTGGACTGGAGGCCCTCCTCGGGAGGTCGCTCTACTGGCTGTGCTTGCCGTGGTCATGATCTTCGAATTGCTGCGCCTACTGTATGATATACAGGTACCTGGCATGAGAGATTATGAGCAAGAACGGATATCGGCAATGGCTTGGGCAGCCATCGCCCTGGCCATCGCAATGCTGTTCTTTCCACCTGGCCTGACTGCGCCTGCAGTGGTGGGGATGGCGCTGATCGATCCGCTCATTTCACATCTACGACAGACCCATTGGTATCCGTGGGTGCCGCTGGCCACATACTTCCTACTGGTCCTGACTATTTTGATATTATTCTACTCACTGTCGCCTACAGTCATGTTGACGGCGGCTCTAGCCTCTTTGCTTGCCGTGGGGGTCGAAGCGATAAGAACTCGTTACGTGGATGATGATTTCCTTATGATCATCATTCCCCTTTTGGGCATGGCCCTTTTAATGGCGCTATAGAAAACATGTCCAATTCTTCACCGAATCCACTCTCCTCCCGTCCTTGGAATGTCTGCTCCTGCTAGCTCTCTGCACATGATCCATTAGCAATGAGCGTGCGTGGTCAACTCATTGATCTAGGGCAGGTGGGGCTAGGAATCTGTGTCCATGATTGGAAACTTTATCAAAAGATGCCCTGGTTACATGAGTTGGAATAATTTGTGTCAGTGTAAGAGATAAGAAAAGTCATTGGGCCCTGACGCGTAGATATGCCCGTACCGCCAATGATGATAAGGTCGTAAGGCGGTTGGACTAGGGCCCGAACTAGGGAGCTGTTCAGTCCCACCAGGTTACGGTGCCGAAGAAACCTCTCTTGGGGTACCGATCGTGACAGGTCTCGAACGCCTGATATGGTCCCTCGCATTTCTCAAGGGCCTCTTCTTCAGTATCGTAGATCTTACCAGTCATGGCGCATTGATAAACGATTCTGTTCTTCTTAGCCATTGTGACCCGTATCTCAAAGGGTGTTAATAATATTTGAGGTGCGAACTTTCTTCACTTCTCAATATTCAGACCGCTTGGATAGAACTGGTCGGTAGCCCTTTATATTCTATCAAACCAATCAGGTTTGTTATGAATAGAATCGAGGTTATCAACGAGCCATCGGAACTTGTACCGATGTTGCGTGCCGTTGATACCAAGGTCAAGAGGGAAGTCCTCAAGGAGGTGACGTTGGAATGGCGCACTTCCAAAGATATCGAGGCAAAGTTCGGTCCGGAAGGTGCCGATGCCCTAAAATTCTTTGAGAAGATGAAGCTGGTAGAGACCAGATGGCAGAGCACCAGCGGCTCCTTTCCTGAGAAGGCCTATCATACTTACTATACCTCATTCCACATCAACGCCTCCTGGCCGGTGTACGAGATTTCGGACGTATTGGCTGCGGCCATGATGCCAGAAGAAGACTTCGTTGAGTTGGAAAAGCAGATATATAAGGAAGTAGGACCAAACGGCCGTTTTGCTGGAGATATAGCCGAGAGTTTGGGTATAACCTCTACCATGTTGCGCAGTCTGGTTAAGCGCTCAGTCCGTCTAGACTATCGCGGACACCGTATAGAGAGGCTCAAGGAGTGAGCCCTCCCCATGCCTGAGATATATATCCTGAGGCTGGGGCATCGGCCCGAGAGGGATAAGCGGATCACCACCCATGTCGCCCTGACGGCAAGGGCGTTAGGGGCTAGAGGAATATACGTCTCGACGCCAGACAAGGAGCTTGAAAGAAGCGTGCGTTCGGTTGTGAGACGTTTCGGTGGGGATTTCCAGATCACTACGGGCGTTAAGTGGAAACCCTTCCTCAAGGAATTCGAGGGGGCCTCAGTCCATCTAACCATGTATGGGACGCATATCGACGATGCACTGCCACGAGTTAGGGACGTTGCCGCAGATAAAATGCTCATCGTAGTGGGAGCGGAGAAGGTACCTCCCGAAGTCTACCAGTGGTCCACCTTCAATATCGGTGTAGGAAATCAACCTCACTCGGAGGTGGCCGCTTTAGCAGTGTTCCTCGACCGGTTCAGCCAAGGAGAGGGTCTCCGACATGATTTCGACGGTCATATGAAGGTCTTGCCCTGCGAACGGGGGAAGAAGGTTGTCAACGATACCCAATGAGGAGGAGTGCATCCGCATTCTCCTTGAGGAAGGCGTACATGACCGAGTCATAAGACATGTCTGTGTGGTCAAGGCCGTTGCCGAAGTTATTGGCAAGAGGTGTGGCGCCGATCTTGATCTGGTGCGTGCTGGCAGTCTTCTACATGACCTCGGGCGTAGCCGCACTCACGATATTCGTCATGGGGTGGAGGGGGCGCTCCTGGCCAGAGGGAGGGGATTGTCCGAGCCATTGGCACTGATAATCCAGAAGCATATTGGTGCTGGCATAACGGCGGATTCGGCCAGGGCCCTCGGCCTGCCCGAAATGGACTATGTGCCGACCACGCTGGAAGAGCGGATCGTCTGTCATGCAGATAATCTGGTAGGAGACACGGAGGTCTTAACTTCGCAGGAATCTTATGTCAACTTCGTCCGTAAGGGCTTGGAGGAGCAGGGGAGGAATATGCTGAGCATGCATAGTGAGCTGTCAGCGGCCTGTGGCATGGATATAGA
>JAAYQQ010000041.1 GCA_012519255.1 Methanobacteriota archaeon
ACCTTGTCCCCCTTGAAGGTGAGGAACTCGTTGGCCGGTACATCATAGGGAAGGTTAAGCCCGCCGTATCCCATTAGTATCGCTGGCCAGATAATGGTGTGAAATGGAATGTTGTCCTTTCCAAGGAAATAATAGCCACGCACCGATGGATCTGTCCAATAGGCCTTCCAGGCGTCAGCGTCGCCATGTTGCTTGGCCCACTCCATCGAGGCGCTGAGATAGCCTATCACGGCCTCAAACCAAACATAGATCACCTTTTCTTCCTGACCAGCCAATGGTACGGGGATGCCCCAGGACATGTCCCTGGTGATAGGGCGATCCTGTAGGCCGGCCTCCAGCCAATTCTGGGTAAATAGCTTCACTGACGAACGCCAATGCTCTTTGTCTTTTACCCAGTCGATGAGGGGCTCCTGGAAAGCGGAGAGTTTGATAAAGTAATGTTTCGTCTCCCTCATCTCTGGGGAAGTGTCACAGTGCACACACCTCGCCTCGATAAGCTCGCCGCCCTCGAAGGTCTTGCCACAGAGCTCACACTGATCTCCCCTCACCTCCTCATTGCCACAGGAGGGACATATTCCCTCGACGTATCGGTCGGGAAGGAACTTATCACAGTGGGGACAGAAATATTGCAAGGTGTCCTTTTGGTATAGGTAGCCCTTATTCAAAAGATCCAGGAATATGTTATGGACCACCTGGAAGTGGTTATCGGTATGGGTCTTTGTGAATAGGCTGAACTCGATGTTCAGATCTTCAATGGCTTTTTTATTTAGCTTATGATAACGCTCCGCGATCTCTAATGGGCTGACTCCTTCCCTCTCTGCCTTGACGGTGATGGGGGTGCCATGCTGATCAGAGCCTGAGACCATTAGCACCTCGTTTCCCTTGAGGCGGTGGTAGCGTGAGAAGATATCGGGAGGAAGCAGCGAGCCGGCGACGTGCCCCAGGTGGATGAGCGAGTTCGCATACGGCCACGCGACACATACAAGGACCTTAGCCATAGTATCGACCAGCGCATTGTAGAAGAAGGATTTAAGGCTTGACCGCGATGGTCTGGCAGACAGTCAACTTTTATTAGGCCTTCATCATTGGGATGTTTATGCGGATCGCAATCCTGCTGCGTGATCACTGCCAGCCCAAGAAGTGTAATGCTGAGTGCAGGAACTATTGTCCCAAGGTACGTACTGGTATAGAGACCGTGGTCATGGGTGAAGATGACCGACCAATAATATCAGAGGAGCTGTGCGCAGGCTGCGGCATCTGTGTAAACAAGTGTCCTTTCGAGGCCATCAAGATCATTGGCCTGCCTGCCGAGATCGAAAACGAAATCGTCCATCAATATGGTAAGAATGGGTTTCGCATCTATCGACTGCCAGTCCCCAAGACCGGCATGGTCACGGGCATTCTGGGTCCCAACGGTATCGGTAAGACCACTTCCATCCGCCTACTGTCTGGCGAAGAGGTGCCTAACTTCGGCAACTATGATGATCCTCCTTCCAGGGAAGAGGTGTTGGAGAGGTTGTCCGGTTCCGAGCTTGGAGATTATATGGGGCAAGTTTACGCTGGCAATGTCAGGGTTGCTCTCAAGCCTCAATATGTAGATAAATTGCCTGCAGTGGTGAAGGGCGTAGTACGGGACCTCTTGAGCAGAGTGGCCGAACGACTGACCGTGGATGAGGCGGCGGCACTACTTGATCTCAGCGAGGTCATCGATCGACCGCTTGACAAACTATCCGGCGGAGAGTTACAGAGGGTGGCCATCGCCGCCTCGCTGATGAAGGATGCGGACATCTATTTCTTTGATGAACCATCTTCCTATCTCGACATATATCAGCGCATCAGGGTGGCTAGACTTATCCAGGATCTTGCCAAGGAAAAATACGTTGTGGTCATAGAGCACGACCTGGCTATACTTGACTTCATGGCCGACAACGCTTACCTGGTCTACGGCTCAGAGGGCGCCTATGGTGTGTTTGCCCAGCCCCGGCAAGTACGTACGGCCATCAATACATATCTCGATGGATACATGCGAGAGGAGAATATTCGCTTCCGTGATACCGCCATAAGGTTCGAGTCTCATCCTCCCCGGGATGATGTGGCCATGGTCCCTCTGATGGAGTTTGGGAATCTCGAATGTGATTATAAGAATTTCAAGCTCGAAGTAGAAGGTGGCGCCATTAACATCGGAGAATCTGTCGGCGTGGTCGGACCCAATGCCATTGGTAAGACTACCTTTGTCAAGATGCTGGCAGGAGTGGAGGAGCCCACCAGGGGGCAATTGGACAAGAACGTAAAGGTCTCCTACAAGCCACAGTATATCGCCCCCGACTTTGGCGGGACGGTAAGGGAGCTGTTCATGAACACGGCGCATGATTTCTTCCAGTCAGGGTTCTTCGAGAGTGAGATCGCCCATCCACTGGGCCTGCGCCGCTTGTATGAAAAGAATGTCATGAACCTTTCTGGAGGGGAACTGCAGAGAGTGGCAATATCTCTGTGCCTCTCCGTGGACGCAGACATCTATCTTATGGACGAGCCTTCTGCCTACCTCGACTCCAATCAGCGCATGGAAACGGCCAAAACCATCCGCCGAGTCATGGAGAAGAAGGGGCGCAGCGCGCTTATCGTCGATCACGACATCTATTTCCTGGATATGGTCTCCGACTCCATGATGGTATTTGATGGCCATCCGGGCGTGAGTGGCAAGGCCGGAGGGCCGTACGAGATGCGGGAGGGAATGAATATGTTCCTAGAACAGATCGATGTGACCTTCCGCCGGGACAATGAAACGAATCGACCACGCATCAACAAGCCCAATTCCAGACTGGATCGGGAGCAGAAGGGGCGGGGCGAGTACTATTATTCGACCTGAGTTGTCGAACACGCCTTCTTCTTGGTCTTACTCTTCCAGAGGCAGTAAGCGAGCAGGACGACAAACCCGATGATCACGACGTACCCCATGGGACGATAGAATGATTCGACCGTCGCCCAGTTCTTCCCCAGGATCAGACCGAGGTATGCCAACGCCATGCACCACAGAAGAGAACCTATCATTGAGAGGGGCCAGAAGCGATGGAACTTCATCTTGGCCATCCCCGCGGGCAGCGAGATGAACGTCCGCACAACCGGAAGAAGTCTAGTACCGAACACCGTCCAGTCACCGTACCTGTGGAACCAGCGCTCGGTAGTGTCGAGATGCTTCTCGTTAAGGTGAAACCACCGGCCGTACTTGACGATGAACGGTCTACCTCCCTTCATTCCCACATAATAGGCCAGAACGGAACCGATAGTACAGCCTATCGCACCGGCCAAGCCTAGCATGAATGTATCCACGAGAGGGTCGCCGAACAACACGAGAGCTCCCTGGGAAACCAGGGCCCCTCCAAAGGCCAGTACGATCTCGCTGGGGATGGGCAGGCACATGCCCTCAAGCGTCATCAGCACTATGATGCCAGGGAAGCCCCCCACTAGAATGATGTCCATTACCAGTTGGGCGATCCATACGATGATGGCATCAATGCTCATTGTGCAAATTCAACCAATATCGAATATAAGAATTGTTCTTCTCGCCATTGGGTCCGAGAGGGTAAGGGCGGGGAGCAGAATATGATGGGACGCCGATGACATCGAGCGAGCGAGGCAAGCGACCAGAGCGTCGGACCGCTCACGGCCGCATCACACCGCGCGGTTCAACATACCTCAGGATATCAAAGAAATAATGAAAATACATGGCCGGGATGACGGGTCGCGGCCAGGATAGGGTTTTAATTAAAGGGTTTAGGCGGAGACCTTAACCTCTTCAGCTTTGGCCTTCGCCTTGGCCTTGCCCTTTAATGCGCCGTTGACACCTGCGGCCTTGCGTAACGCATCCACCTTGTCCACGCGCTCCCAGGTGAAATCGGCATCCTTGCGGCCGAAGTGACCATAGGCTGCAGTCTTCTTGTAGATAGGCCGACGGAGGTTTAGCTCATTCATGATCGCATCGGGGCTGAGGTCAAAGACCTTGCACACCGCATCGGCAATGGCCTCATCCGAGATCATCCCGGTTCCCTTGGTGTCAACCATTACAGAGACGGGTTGCACAACGCCAATGGCGTAGGCGGCCTGCACCTCTACCTGTTTGGCCAGACCGGCGGCCACAATATTCTTGGCGATGTGGCGACACATGTAGGCGGCCGAACGATCCACCTTGGTAGGGTCCTTTCCAGAGAATGCCCCGCCACCATGACGACCCATGCCACCATAGGTATCCACAATGATCTTTCGACCGGTAAGACCGGAGTCGCCGCAAGGCCCTCCAATCACAAAACGCCCAGTGGGATTAATGAAAAACTTGGTTTTAGAATCAATATACTTCTCGCAGATGGGCCTGATAACCTTCGCCTTGATCTCCCTCTCGATGATTGCATGAATCTTCTCATCATCACTCTCGCCATCGATAACTGGAGCATGCTGCGTGCTGACTACAATGGTATCAAAACGCTTGGGAACCCCGTCCTCATATTCCACGGTCACCTGTGTCTTTCCGTCGGGGCGAAGCCATGGCAGTGTGCCATCCTTGCGTACTTTGGCCAATTGCATGGCCAGCTTCTGAGCTGTAATTAGGGGCAAGGGCATATACTCCGGCGTCTCGTCCGAAGCGTAGCCGAACATGAGACCTTGGTCCCCCGCACCTGTAGCAAGCTTCTTTCCCTTCTTCTTCCGAGTCACTCCTCTGGCGATGTCGGAGCTTTGATCATGAATGGAGATAATAACAGAAATGGAGTCAGCATCGAAGCCAAACTCAGGATTGGAGTAACCGATCTCTCGCACGGTGTCTCGCACCACCCGATCGATGTCGATAGATACATCCTTGGATGGATCCGTTTTGACCTCTCCAACCACCATCACCATGCCCGTGGTGGTCACTGTCTCGATAGCAACATGAGCCTCAGGATCTTGAGATAAATAGGCATCAAGTAAGGCATCGGAGACTTGGTCACATAGCTTATCAGGGTGACCTTCGGTCACCGATTCAGAGGTGAATAGACATCTGCCCATCGCGCAATCACTAAATACGATTGAATACACAGAGAGTATATATATCTTTGAGCATCATTTAGCATATAGAAATATAACTGTGAGTTATGATGGACCTTTCAGATATACGAAAGTTGCGCATCAAGGTAGGCCTAAGCCAGACGGCACTGGCCAAGAAAGTGGGGATATCACAGGCCCATATCGCCAAGATAGAGGGAGGAAAGGTGGACCCACGCTACTCTACGGTAAGCAAGATCTTCCACTGCCTCAAGGAGGAGGAGAAAGACTACTGTAAGAAATACATGACGGCGCACATATACGGGATCCAGGAAGATGAAAAAGCATCCTCGGCAAGCAAGATAATGCGTGACCAGGGAATATCTCAAGTGATAGTCTTCAGGGATGAGACGGTGGTAGGAATGATCACCGAAGAGGATCTCCTCCGCCATTCTGGAGAAGCTTCACCCCGAGCTGATGAGGTCATGAGTGATATTCCTCCAATGGTATCTGGCACCACTTCATCTGACTCTGTCAAGGAACTCCTCCTAGAGTTCCCGGCAGTGATCGTGATCGAGCGAGAGAAAGCCATAGGTATAATCACCCGTTCCGACCTCATAAAACGCTAATATTTTTCAGTGATTGTTACGCTGGTCGATTTCGACGAATAAACGCCTTCCAAACCCTTCATAAAGCGGCGATATTTTTCAGTGATCGTTGCGGGCGACCGGGTAGCTGGCATGGCATGTGTGAAGAACAAAATGCCCAGTGCAGCACACATGGATATTTTCTTCAATGAGTGCTAAGGCGGAGCCTATTTAAACATTGATAAATGTCCCCCAAAATGTGAAAGGGAAAGCAGACACCCATGTCCATACAATGTACTCGGGAGTCCATAGATTAGGATTCTTACGTTTTCCCGAGTCAGTCGCCAAACCCTTTGATGTTGTGAAATCGGCGAAAGAGAATGGAATGGACGTCGTCTGCATCACAGATCACAATAATATCCAAGGAGCCTTGCTTGCTGCAGAGGCAGCGGAAAGTATCGGCGGCATTGAGGTCGTGGTAGGAGAAGAGATCAGCAGCTCTGATGGTGAGATCATCGGACTTTTTCTCAATAAGAACATTCCCGCGGGCCTCTCTGCCAAAGAGACAATTCGGCGCATTCGGGATCAGGGCGGATTGGTCATCGCACCCCACCCCTTCAGCCTTCACTGTCCTTCTCTGAAAGATCAGATAGATAAATTGGACATAGATGGTATTGAGGTCCTCAATGGCGGCCACATCGACGACTACTCCAACTCTGAAGCCGCTCGCGTCGCAGAGACAGAAAAGTGGGCCAGGATGGGCGGTTCCGATTCGCATTGTCTCAAGACCATTGGATCATCTTACACGGAGTTTGAGGGGCGAACTGCAGAGGATCTCCGAAGATCTATTTTGGAGAAGACCACATCGGCCGGCGGCGATGTCATTCCCCTGACCAACGCCATCGCCTGGAGCGTGGGCGTGGTAGTCCATTCTGACATATTGATGCTGCGTTCCCTCATGGGGATTGACAAAG
>JAAYQQ010000042.1 GCA_012519255.1 Methanobacteriota archaeon
CTCTCTCCAGCCTATCCCTGGGGCGGCAGAGGGGACGGTATAATGGAATCGCAGGGGGGTTGAATGAGCAGCCTCCTGCATGTACCTCAAACCATCGGGGCCCATCGTAGATGCAATGGGAGAGGGGTCGGCGATGATGGCCGTGGTGCCGTGGATCACTGCCCTCTCGGCGAAACCGCATGGGGTGAGATGTGATGACTCAATGTGGATGTGTGAATCGATCAGCCCCGGCAGAATATATCGATCAGGTACGGTGACATTTCGCATAATGCGGATGACCAGACCATCATAGAGAGCCACACAGGCTGGATAGATCTCTCCTCTCAGGACATCTACGAAATAACCATGGACATGCTGTGCCATGAGTGAGCCTATATGGCCGCCGTATGGAGGGAATGATAAGTCGTAACGCATGATTATTTTATTGTAAGAGATGAGAGAAGAATGTTTCCTAAAGGGAGTATTGTCGAACGGCGAGGCCTTCCGATCACTCATGACCTCATTGTCTGTGTCATGTTATCTGTCTGGCATCACCCATTATTTACAACGAAGTGTCTCGGTAATTTGCTACAAATCATGGCGGAGGAGCTGACACCCAAAAGAGCTCGCGCACAGTGAGTTGGCAACTCCACCATTCATAGCCCTCTGGCCCATCTATTCACAAGGCGTGTAAGATGGTGCGCCACAGATCGGCGCGAATATGGCAAGGGCTCCCTAAACTCTGTTTGATAATAATATTGGGAGGATTCATGTGCCGTGCGCCTCAATAGGGCATCTATGGTCTTTCCCCGAGAAGTCCTCAACAAACTGAAGTGGCATGATGACCAATTGGACAGGGCGGTCATCACTTATCTCCACCGTGGCGCGCCAGGCGACCGGATGACTATTCAGGGCTCTGCTATCGTCAGGCTGGAGCGCTCATTTTTCGTCACCGCAGAAAGTAGGATACCATATCATCGCATCCGACTTATCGAGATTGATGGAAAGATATTGTATCAAGAAAGGACTGAAAATAAGTAATGGGGAAGGGTTTTAGTTTCGCGGAGCGCCACAGTTGGGACAGCTCATCATGAATGAGGGATACTGTACCCCACAGCTGCGGCACTTTCTCAAATCTACCTTCTGTTGCCCCTCGGCGGGAGGGGCTGGTGAGGGAGAAAGAGGCTGAGATGGCTGTACGGGGGCAGGCCGCTGCGGCGCCTGGGGAGGTGCTTGGGCAGGCCGGTACTGCTGCTGGTATTGTGGCTGCTGATATCGTGGCTGCTGATAGTATTGCCCGGGCGGATACTGTTGATAATGTGGCTGGAAGACTTCCTGCAACTGTACAAAGGCTATTAGAAGCAATATACCCCCAACCACGCCAAATATAAGTGCGAGCACACCCCAGATGAGCAGGCGGTCGCTGACATCGCGGAAGCGTCCCTGATCTAGTGGACCGAACACAGTCTTTGGCATCATGAAGAATATTAGACCATTTACCCCGGCGGCCACAATCGCATAGACCCCGCTGGGATACGCCGCTTGAAAAATACTCACGATGCCAGATATGAGCAAGACTAATGTCATAAATAGAAGCGCGATCTGACCCCAGTATGCGAATTGTCTGCTTTGCACGGCCGAGGCAGGTAGCCAGGATGGCCCGCTGCTATTTGCGATTAATGGAATATCTGCCAGGATTGTTCCTCCTTCGTCTGGCGTAGGGAACGCTGAATTTATGAATTACCCTCTTCAATAAATAATCTACCGTTACATCAATACTGTTCACCCATCATGTACCACCTCATGCGGCGATAAAATGTCCGGAAGAGTTGTCGGGCCCGACGATAGTATTAAATGGCGGCAGCATTTACAAAATGAGAAACAGCTAGTTGAAAGTGTATATTATGAAATATGAAGAGTTCAAGGCTATTTATAACGAGCTTAACGAGTACTCAGATGTTAAGCGACTTGCGAAAGAGACAGGCCTTGACGAGGAGTTCCTGAATGTCATCTACACTCAGCGTACAGTGAGAGATGCGACCAAGCGCCATCATATAGTAAAGCGCAATGCTCGCCGTCTTCTACGAGATTGGAAGCGCGGTTCTAGCCTCATGACAATATCCAAGCAATGGCGCTTTCCACCCATTCTCACTGGACTTCTCATATTCCAGGAGAACGGCTATTCCAAGAAACAGTTCTGGAATCATGTCCGGAACCCCGAGGAAATATCCAATAAGCGCTTAAGGAAGGAAATTATCGAGATCACCAAGGCTGACACCATTTATTCCCCATGGGGCAATAAGATCCAGCAGGAGCGGGGAGAATGGGGGGAGGCCAAATTGCAGGAATGGCTAGAAAGTCATGACCTATCCTTCCGCACCGAGGATGACCTAAGGGGTAAATATCCCAAGACTCCCGATTGCCTTCTTGATGAGCCGATCAGGGTCAATGGCTGGACCATCAATTGGATTGAGAGCAAGGCCTCCTTTGGAGATCGTGTAGAGTTCAGACGAAATGTCCGCAGGCAGCTCTCTCATTACGTGGACCTGTTCGGCCACGGCCTGGTAGTCTACTGGTTTGGGCACGTCCAGGAAGTGGATTGCCCACCAGGTATCGAGATAATCGATGCTTCATTGTGCGACCTGGATTGCTACAAGGCCTCTGAAGAGGAATTTTGTCCAGAGGAGATTCCCCGAGACAGTTCTCGCGCCTGAACCCCCTCGCGAACGACGAAGGGGATGGATTGAATAAAACTTCAGTAGGGAATTAGTGTAATCGGGCCCCTCGGGGGCCCCTATTATTTTACGCTCATACTATGGCCTGCCGCTTGGCGGAAGAGCATCTGGGAAGGCTTCATGAGTTACCCATCATATCTAGGCAAATATGCCTCAGATATGGCCATGAAATTAGAGCTCTCCCGCTGGCCGGACCGGGGCCATGAAGCCCTGTTAACAGAGAGTGGTGTTGCGCCGTGATCACGCTAGGGTGGCGAGTGACGCCCCCAATCCCAACGCGAGTTCGGGGTTCCTGCTGCGCTCACTCCACCGTGACACTCTTGGCCAGATTGCGTGGCCGGTCAATAGAGCATCCCTTCTTCTTGGCGACATAATAAGCGATGAGTTGCAACACAACCGTCAGAGGTACGGGGCTGAGAATGGGCGATACTCGTGGGATGGAGATCACCTCATCACAGATAGCGGCGAGCTCGTTATCCATCTCTATTCCTATACCCAGGATGGGTGAGTCCCTCGCGGCCACCTCCGATATATTGCCCAGCATCTTATCACGAGTGTGATCATTCACACATGCCGCTACCACGGGAGTGGTGGCGTCGAGTAGTGCCAGCGGCCCGTGCTTAAGTTCGCCAGCGGCGTAGCCCTCGGCGTGGATGTAAGATATCTCCTTGAGCTTTAGGGCGCCCTCCAACATGGTGGGGTAGTTGATATTGCGCCCCAGATAGAATACATCCTTGGCTGGGACGAGCATGTCCACCACTGACTCGATCTCCGAGGCACGATCCAGTACGCTACTGACATATCGCGGCATGGTACGAAGCTCGGTGGACAAACGCCTTACCTCGGATCGATCCAATGTTTGCCGCATCGTTCCCAGGCGAAGGCCGAGCAGATACATGGCCATGAGCTGGGTTGTGTAGGTCTTGGTGGCAGCCACCCCTATCTCAGGGCCAGCATTGGTATAGAATACATCGTCGGTCTCCCGCGCGATGGAGCTTCCAACCACATTGGTTATCGAGAGTGTGCGGCATCCCCTGCGGCGGGCCTCTCTGGCAGCTGCCAGGGTATCGGCCGTCTCCCCCGATTGAGTGA
>JAAYQQ010000043.1 GCA_012519255.1 Methanobacteriota archaeon
CAACCAGGAAGAGAGACGCATCTCCATGTCGACCTACACCATGGTCATCTACGTCGCCTTCGCTGTATTCATCGCTACCATCTTCATTCTCAACACGACCTTCCTCCCCAGGATGATGGAAGCGGGCAGTCAAGTGGATGAGGCAACCGAGAAAGCCAATGTCCCCAATTCGGTCGCCAATATCAAGACCGATGTAATTCCCACCGTCCAGTTGCTGTTCATAATATCGGTGATCATTCATGCCGTCGGCGACGGCATCCTGGCAGGAGTGATACAGGATGGACAGATCTCCAATGGCATGAGACATAGCTTCGTCATGCTCCTTATCGGATTCATCGGGACGAGGTTGATCTGATGGATGATATAATGGGACATCTGGATGAGCTCGGGTCAACGTTCGAGGAAGAGAAGAAAGAGAAGCCTTCCCTGATAGAACGATATCTCTCCCTGCTTGTCCGCATTACCAAACGCCCAATGCGCGTGCGGCTACCTCATGGCAATAGGTCAGTCGACGATAGGCCCATAACAGAGATCCCAAGGATCGAGTCTCCCACGGTGGAGGAGGTGGATATCAACGCCATCGATGACCCTTATTCCTTCGTCCGTATTTGCTATGACAGCGTGGCCGGCGAGTATCTTTATGAGGTCATTGAGCCCAGGCTCACCGAGGATGAGAAAACCCTCCTTGATTTGCTCAAGCATGCCCTCATTGTCTCACTGAACTACACGGATGATCCTGATCCCGAGCATCGGCGTGATCTGCTCTCCAGAGCCACCGATGAACTGCTGAAAAAACTAGACATTGTACCTGATCCAGTCTCAAGGGAACGTATCTTCTACTACCTCCAAAGAGACTTCGTAGGCTATGGCGCCGTCGACGTCATGATGGAGGACCCCAACGTGGAAGATTGCTCCTGCGACGGCGTGGGCATCCCTCTATACATTTACCACCGCAAGTACGGTAGCATCAGGAGCAACATCCTCTTCGAGGACGAGACCGGGCTTGATGAATATGTTGTATGGCTGGCCCAGAAGTGTGGCAAGCACATTTCCGTCGCCCACCCCTTGCTAGACGCCACCATTCCCGATGGTTCCAGGCTAAATGCCACGCTGGGCAAGCATGTCACCAAGCGGGGCTCCTCATTTACCATTCGACGATTCAAAGACAATCCCTTCACACCAGTCGATCTGATCCGGTTCAAGACCATGAACACGGAGATGATGGCATATTTGTGGATATCTGTGGAATTTGGTTCATCCATGATGGTCTGCGGCGGCACTGCATCTGGCAAAACCACCACCCTCAATGCCATCCTGCTGTTCATACCCCCACAGATGAAGATCGTTAGCATCGAAGATACCAGAGAGCTGAACCTCCCTCACGAGAACTGGATTCCAGGGCTTACCCGGGAGGGCTTCGGAGGGCGGGACGCCGGTCAGGGCACCATCAATATGTTTGACCTCCTCACCGCGGCGCTTAGGCAGAGGCCACAGTACCTAATGGTCGGCGAGGTCCGGGGCAAGGAGGCATATGTCGTCTTCCAGGCCATGGCTACAGGGCATATTTCCTATTCTACATTCCATGCAGAGGATGTGCAGTCGATGGTTCATCGATTGGAAAATGACCCAATCAACCTGCCCCGGGCGTTGCTCACCGCACTGAATATTGTTTTGCTGCAGGGGCAGGTCAAGGTGGGCAGCAAGATGACGCGCCGGGTCAAGGCCCTCACCGAGATAGTGGGCATGGATCCAGAGACGGGAGAGATCATTACCAACACGGCGTTCTACTGGAATCCCGCCGATGATTCCTTCACATTCTCCGGCCACTCCTATGTCTATGAGAAGGTCAGGGCAGTACGAAATTGGTCTCCCCGCGAGATGGAGCGTGAGGTAAAGCGGCGCGTCGAGATCCTGGAGTACATGATGCAGATTGGCGTGAATAATTATCGCCAGGTGGCCAAGATCGTGTCCACATACTACAAGGACCCTGATAAGATCATGAAAGAGGTCCATGAGAACATGACCGATTGATGCTCCCTCTTGCTCGCAGACCCATTGGACGCTATACTCCACGCAACGAGTGGCCCCCTTTTATGCAAACCTGAGCGTGTATCGGACGGACAAACTCTGATGGCCATTCGAATGCGATTAATACGCTAGAATTATCGGGCACGGCTGAATTAACAAGAGGGCAATCAAGGAACGACTGCCTGCAGCTCTACCAGAAGGAGGAGTCGGTACGTGATGGATGGGGGGGCAGGCGTCCCAGATCCGCATCGAATCTTCTGAGTTGAGAGAGCCATGTAATTTTGTTAAAATAAAAATGAAAGTTGAAGGAGTTTAGGCCTTTGGCTCCTCAGGCAGTTCGGACTGATCGTCCTCATCGGCGGGCGGCTTAGACCTCTCTTTCGTCTTGGACGATTGCTTATTGCCTATGTTCTGAATTATTCGGCGAAGAGATCTATGTGGCTTCTCCATCGGAGTGGACTCGAGTATTGTCTTTGGCGCCTCCAGGCCTCGGCCGCATTTCTGGCAGATGGGGAATCCGTAGGGATTGTGAGTGCCACAGATGGGGCATAGGGAGCCCTCCGATCTGAGCCTCTCCTCCTCCCGAGAGAGCCATTGCTCGAAGGATAGATAGGTGGGCTGCCTCTTCCACCATTCGGGGAATTTGCCTTCGGAGTAATCCGTGCCCATGACTCGCATGGCCTCCTCCCGATAGGCATCCACATAGCTATCGTACTGCTTTCGCATCTTCATCATGTGCGGGTCCCCCTCGATGGCCTCGGTGATGAATTTGGTCCCACAGTCAGGACAGCTGGCGGAGTTGGAGGGGATCCAAGCGCCGCACTCGCTACACTTCACTGTGCCTGGCTCGAACTGCACGCCACACTTCGGACAGTGCTTGGACGCCTCCGGTATGAGCGCGCCACACTCGCCACACTCGACCATCCTGCCAAGTCCATACTTGTACAGGTAGGCCGAGAAGCCAATGATGGCCGCAGACACCACGGCCAGGATGATGAGATAGACATACCATGGAATGCCTTCATCGGAGAAGGTTTTCACGTTAAGAGGCTGGGCCACGCTCTCCTGCACCTTATCTCCAATGATGGCGCTGACCGTGACGTGGCACTCTCCTTCGACGCCTTGCTTGATGTAAAGAGAAGCTATGAACATCCCATAGCGATCGGTAGTCACCTCAGAAGAGGTGCTTATTTCCTCTCCATTTTCGAATAGATGGACAGATACCTTGGCATTATTGATAGGCCCGTTGGTTTTCTGATTGGACACTTTTCCAGTCACAATGATTGTCTGCCCGGGCCTATATTGCATATCGGGGAAACTGTCGATGGTTATGACTGGGGTTGGTGCATTCACCTCAAACTGGATGGATGCATCATTGTTATCAAGGTTGATTTCTTCTATGCTGCGGTCGGCATTGGCCTTGATATGGATTGTATAATTCCCCATGGTCACGTTGACGCGCCAGGAGATGCTGGCATCCACAGTCTGACCGTCCATAATGTCTTCTCTCACACTACCGATGAGGATGGCCCGATCGGCCCCATCGACCGCATAAAAGTTGATAAGTCCTTGATGGACCAGACCATAGCCGCTGTTCTTGACTTTCACAGTGATATCTATTTTCTCCCCCGCCGATGCCGAGTGGACCGGGCTGCCACCCATGGTGATATTAATCTTGTCACCAGGCAGTTCCATGTCCGGCCGGTTTTCCTTAATGGAAATGAATTTAGAACCCTCGTTGTTCTCATAATCGGTCTCATTGATGGCATGTTCAGGATTGACCACGACGATTATCTTTCGGTCCTCGATCTCGAGCCCTGCATCCAGTACGACGATGGTTGAGCCGCTGGCTGATCTACTATATTCTGAAGGGATGATAGCGATGAAACCCTGTTGGAACCTCGTCTCCGTGGATACCTTGTCAAGATAAAAGTCAACAACGACGTCCTGCGCGGCAGTCTCCCCCTGGTTCATAACTGTGGCAGTGACGGTGATTTCCTGGTTGACATATACCGGGCTTAGCGGTTTAATGAGGATGTTGCTTACCAGCAGGTCGGGGAGGTCCCGAACGTACTGAGAGAGCTTCACCTCGTTATTGCCCGGCTCGATGTCCTCGATCCTCTGATTCTCATCGACCACTATGCGCATGGTGTAGGTCCCTGCTACGTCCGGCGTCCAGGTGAAGTGGATGGTTTCCGAAGCGCCGTTTCCCACGGCGATTATATTTTGTACACCCACCAGCGCCTCAGCGCTGCCTGGGGCGGAGTGTTTGACATAGATATGTACGGCGACATTCTCTGCGGGGACATCTCCCTTGTTCCATACCTCCACGGCGATGGTGACATCCTGTTCCATGGCCGGGCTGGTCGGATCGAATGTTATGCCGCTCTCCCGCACCTCGAGGTCGGCGATTCCACGGACAGTGACCAGCTTGTATGCATGGTTGTTCGTCTCATCCAGTTCACTGATCTCCTCGAGGGGATCGATCTTTAGCGTGAAGTTATGCTCATCTAGGGGATAGGCTGCCTTCCATGTGGTGGATAACTTGATGCTTTCACCCTTCGGAACAACATCCAGGACCTTATCCATCCTATACGCCGTCTTACTATCGGTGAGCTGTACCTGTACGTTGTGGGCATCGACCACGCCGTTGTTGGTGATGGTGGCTG
>JAAYQQ010000002.1 GCA_012519255.1 Methanobacteriota archaeon
AAAGGCGATGTTTCATTCTTGATAGGGGGTTCTCAATCTCACAGCGATGGCCGCGTTCGTAACGTTTGGATTGGCTCAGAATGTAGCATGGCCAGAAACGTCCAGATAGGTAGTTGTTGATTGGAGAAATCATTTTATAGAGAGCTATCTACTCGCAGGGTGTGGCCCAGGTCCGATTAGGCAAGATGCTGCTGCGCTGGTGCGATCATTGCAACGTCCCCATACTTGATATCAAGACATGTGGAAAATGTGGTCAGAAGACCCGACAGGTGGAGGTTACTCCACCCGGAGATATCAGACCGGCATTTGCGCATGACATCGAACTGGTGAGAGAGACCATCGATCATCAGTTCGGCGAAGGCACTGGCCAGGCAGTGATTCCCGATGGGCACATCATCATTATGAATAAGGCTCCCGCCCTCGATCGCATGGATGAGGTCATCATCGATGGCACTGTCATCGGCACCATGCGCTTCGACGTGGCCAGCGGATGGATCTTCCTCCCCCGAATGCCCGCCGCCTGGGCCATGGAAAGTGTTGCCAGCAGAGGCCGGATGGTCGCTGACGACGGCGCGGTGCCATTCATACTAAAGGGGGCCAATATGCTCGCCCCTGGAGTGGTAAAGGCAGACGATGGCATTCACGTGGGTGACGAGATCATTCTCCTGGATAAACAAGGAAGAGCCATTGCCGCAGGCATGGCAAGGATGACCTCAGAAGAGTTGGCCCCTGGAGCCAAGGGCATGGCCGTGAAGATCCGGTGGAAGGAGGCACGAAGGGAGGAAAAACCCACGGCACCGGCAGATTGGGATGATGTCATAGAGGCCAATAAGCCAGAAATGGAGCGCAGGATTGCCGAGGCGACCGCATTTATGCATCGTGTGATCAAAGAGCATGATCTTCCCACGATGATATCCTTCTCCGGAGGGAAAGACTCCTTGGCTTCGCTGATTCTGGCACAGAGGGCCAGCTTGGACATTCCAGTGTTCTTCATAGATACTGGACTGGAGTTTCCCGAGACCATTGAACACGTTAAGGAAGTTGCCGCCAGGTATGGCGCCAGGCTAATTGTCGAGAAGGCACCTCCCCAGGCATTTCAAGAAGGCCTTCGTGTCTTCGGACCCCCTGGACGCGATTATCGTTGGTGCTGTAAGACCAACAAGCTCGGACCGACCGTCCGCGCGATTATGAAGCACTATCCTGACGGCGTCCTCTCATTCATCGGACAACGCCGATACGAGTCCGAGGCCCGCTCTTCCAAACCACGCGTGTGGAAGAATCCCTGGACTCCCGGCCAGATAGGCGCGTCCCCTATTCAGAACTGGACCGCATTGCATGTATGGTTACTTATCAAGGCCGAAGGGGTGGAAGCAAATCCATGGTACGAGAGGGGGCTAGACCGCATCGGCTGTTTCCTCTGCCCCGCCTCCGATCTTGCGGAACTTAGGATCGTAGAGGCGGACTCGCCCCTCTATCAAAAATGGTCAATGTTCTTACGCGATCACGCTCGCTCCAGGGGACTTCCAGACGAGTGGGCGGAGTTTGGCGCCTGGAGATGGAAACGCATACCCAACGCTCACCGTGAAGAGCTGGAGAAGGCCGGTGTGAACATGCATCAGCGTAAGGAAGAGATATCTGAGGATGCGTCCGGCCTGCGCCTCCATCTGGTCCGAGGAGTATCCCCCTGCACCATGGGCTATAGTATCGAGGGAGCGTTTTCTCATGCCCTTGACCTCGAACGCCTGGCCAGTCTCCTCAACATCCTTGGAGAGAGTGAACTGAACGCCGATGAGGGATGGTGTGCCGTAGATAATGTAACGATCTTTGAGGAGGGTGCCCTCATTGGTAAAGACGCAGATGCGTGGAAATTAAAAGAAAAAATAGAAAAAGTGCGTAGAATAGCGGTCAAGGCCGAGGAGTGCGTCGGTTGTGGCGTATGTATCGCCCGATGCGTAGAGGGTGCACTTAGGCTTGAGCGTGACAAGGCATACATTGATGCTGCCAGATGCGTCCACTGCGGACGCTGTGCAGAGCCCTGTCCTGCAGTCACCTTCGGCGACAACGCCTTCGAGTTCTAACCCCGCCTTCTAATAAAATAAGAAGTAAGGGATTTGTTGACGCGTCCCCGAGTGCCCCCTCTACTCAGCGCACGAAATCGATGCCATCATCATAGCTCGAAGGTTGTCTCTGAGGCTGCTGAGGTTGTGCACCTAGCTTCTGCCTGGGCACTTCGAAGCCACCCATCTTCTCGCTGGTTGGAGCGCCCCCCTTGCCATACATGTACTGGGACTGGGCCCCGGTAACGATGAGCAATATCTTGATGACGCCCTCAAGTTCAGGGTCGACGGAACATCCCCAAATGATGCGGGCCCTTTCATTGACCGAGTCGTTGACTATCTGGGCAGCCCTTTGAGCCTCCCCCACAGTCATATCTGGTCCGCCCTCCACGCGTATGAGCACTCCCTTGGCGTCTTTCAGGTTGATCTCACCCAGCAGCGGGGAGCTGAGAGCCTCATGGACCGAAGCCCTTACGCGGTCATCCTCGTCAGAGGTCGCCTCGCCAATACCAACAAAGGCGACGCCTCCCTCCTTCATGACGGTCTGAATATCAGCATAATCGATGTTGACCAGGCCGGGCTTTGTAATAATCTCAGTGAGCCCCTTGATCGTCTGCATTAGTACCTCATCAGCGACCTTAAAGGCGGCATCGACAGGTAGCTTGGGAACTAGCTCCAGCAGCTTATCATTGGGGACAACGATAGTGGTATCACACACCATGCGCAGCTTGTTGAGCCCTATCATGGCGTTCTCTGAACGGATCGTACCCTCGGCCTTGAAGGGGAATGTGACTACACCGATGGTAAGCGCACGAATCTGTTCCTTGGCGATGGTTGCGACATAATGTGCCGCGCCAGTACCAGTGCCACCCCCCATACCAGCGGTGACGAAGACTATGTTGGAAC
Source organism: Methanobacteriota archaeon (assembly GCA_012519255.1). Lineage (GTDB taxonomy): Archaea > Thermoplasmatota > Thermoplasmata > Methanomassiliicoccales > Methanomassiliicoccaceae > DTU008. The sequence continues at coordinate 2,964 of JAAYQQ010000002.1, forward strand.
CGCTAAGAAAGTTTCTGATATCAACATCATTCTCTCGGGCCGCAGCCTCCCCGTTCTCGGGCAGCGCACCTGCGCCCATTCCACGGGTAATGGTTTTCCCGATGAGGATCTTCCTGGGAGCCCGGATAGTCAATAGATGCTTGGCGTCAGTGTTGATTGCACACAGCTGGGCACCGCTTATACCAGCATCGACGCATCGATTTATGGTATTGGAGCCGCCACCTCCACATCCAATGATCTTGATACAAACATCCAGTTGCTTGGTAATCTCCAGCAACTCCCGGTCCGTTGCAGACAACTCCTCTGCATTAATAGGGGCGGGAGCAGATGGTTCGGCGATCTTATAATCACTACCTAAAGCATTTCTCACCAACGAATTCGGCATTAGTGCATCCCTCTCCAGCATGGAGCGAGTAACGCGGATATAAATGTTACTAGATGAATGTTTAATAATATTATTATCTTTCTAGATATTATTGTATTTAGCCTACGTAGGAGCGGTGCTCATCTCACTCGATTGCTCCGCCTCCTTGGTCGCCATTCTCATGATCTCCTCTGGCCACATGACCACATGAATACTTGGCTCCCCTTCCAGGCGCCTGAAGGCTTTTTGATAGACCCTCTCGGCCATAATCGGTTGGATACTGGAGGCGAGCTTGAGACAGACCAACGATACATTGTACAGGATGAAAAGGGCAGCCGGCTCCCTCAGCCTCACCCGCCGCTTCAAGTCCTGGCTGGCAGAGCCTGTCAAGGTGTTTTGCATAAAGGCGATCAGCATCTCAATGGCCTCGCTGCGACGATCGGCCAGCATCAGAGAGGTGATTGAATCTACCAGATCAAATGATTGTATCAGGACCTGTATGTCCTCCTGAGATGGCTCCTCTTGAGAGAAGATGGGACGTTCGGTGATGTTCTCCATGATATCTTCACTCATCTTCACCAGGGACGTACGCAGCACTGACTCCCTCGTGCGGGCCTCAATTATTTCCCGGGTCTCGTCATAACTGCGGTGTCGGGAGGCACTCATTGCCTTGTGCAAGGGCTCCTCTATCGTGCTGCTAATTCCCATCCTGGAGAGATTCGGGGCCATCTTCAGCACGTCCGCCAGGTAATCCTTTAGTTGCTCAGAACTACGGAAACGATGCTTGATGCTGTCCAGACAGAAAGCGATGTCCTTGATCGCCTCCATGACCTCGCCATCGACAAATGTGTGCTTGGATACCTCGGCAAGAGCGACTATATCTCCCACGGGAATATCCTTGCGCTTGGACATTGCCACCAAAAGGATCGTCTGCTCATAGAAGGAGGCATAAGTAGCAGCGTGCGCGCCCACGATGCTGCCCAGGGATGATTGCGCGGCCCTGCGTATATCCCTGTTGGGAGAGGACATTCTCTCCAGTATTAATGCCAAACCCTCCTTTTGCTCGGCAACGCTGGCGAGGGTATTCCTCATCACTGTACGGACACGCTCATCTTCGTGATCATGGTTGCGCAGGAGGATGTCTACGATCTCGCCGGGCTGCTCCTCGGCTCGGAGTGCGAGCGTTTGCTCTGCCTTCCTCGCTCTTGAAGGGAAGCGAGATGTGAGCGAACTTAATATTCTGGCCTCGAACTTCTCCTGATCGCTCTTCCGGCACAAACGCCCATACGATGACAGACCAACACCCGGTTTGAGGAGACCAAATGGTAGATACATCAATCTTTCCATGAGCAGAAGTCTACACTCCATCAACGAGTGGTCTTCCCATCATGATATCAGTCGCCCAGGGATGCCACCCGACAATTGGATTATTATCAAAACTTATTTATGGACCCTCTTCAGTTATTCAACATCGGTCTCGGGTGGCAGATATGAGCGAGCTTTCGGCAATCAGGATCGCCTTGGATGAATTGAGAAAGACCGAGCATGTTTTAGATGCTGCCCTTGTTTCCCGCGGAGGCATGTTCATCATGGGCGGCACCCCTAAAGAAGTACATAGGGAGACCTTTGCAGCCATGTCCGCCATTATCTTTGGTGCGGCTGAGACCACCTCGTCTGAACTCAGGGAACACCTCGTGAAGGTGCGGGTGGAGCTTGCCGAGCAAATAGTTTTCCTAATAGGCGTGGGACCCAAACATCTCATTGCCATTATCACGGATCTAGAAGCAGATGAGGAAATGATCGTTCAGAAGTCCAAAGGGCTCATACCCAAGGTAGAATTGATGCTCTGAAAAATTATAGTCTTTTAAATCCCCGGCGGGCCCATCGAGAGATGCACTTTGTACCATAAGAAAAGGACTCTCCCAGGCCACGCCCCCTCCCATCGGCCTGAGTCCTGCGCCCTCTGATCGCCTTCACCAGATCATCAGCATTCTGACAATCGTCGGGGAATATTGTGTACGCCTGGCCAACATGCATGGGAATGTGAGCGTCACTGCCTCCCACCTCTGCGATCTCCATGCTCCGAGCCAATAGGGCAGCCCTGGCATTGCTGCCTCGGAGGGAGCGGCCATTGATCGCCTCCACCGCATCGAACTTCCTATCGCGGATATCATCCCCCTTCAGGCCAGACCACCATCGATAGGGATGAGGGGCAATTGCAAGACCCCCCTGGTCATGGATCAGGTCAATGGTCTCCTCGACCCCTCTGCCTCGAGGCACTGGCTCACTTATGTGGAGGGCGATGATGTGCCCATCCAGGGAGGTGATCTCCATGCCCTGAATGACAATAAGGTCATCTACCTTTACCGGGTAGCCATCCATGGAATTATGGTCGGTCAGGGCCAGGGCATTCATGCCACGCTCCCGGCATCTCTGAAGTATCTCCTCGACGCTCTGTCGGCCGTCACCTGAATGCCTGGAGTGGATGTGCAGGTCGCCCCTCATCGCACCATGGCCCCGCGAGGGATGGCATCATCGACCGTGACCGCCCCACCATTCTCGGTGAGCAGTACCAACGCTTCATCGGCCTCGGGAGAGGGCATGAAGACTGCCAGCCTGGATGCCTCGATCCCTTCCAGGCCCTTTGCCCGGATGGGGCGACCTACATCTAGCTTGTCATCGTCCACTACCTCCGCGATGCGGAGAACGATCTTCTGGAAATCCTTGAAGTCGATTATTCGCTCCGACTGCTCCATGCCGCTGTTGACCGCCTCACCAGGCACGGCATCGTCCGGCGGGGATAGCAGAAAGACCTTCTCTCCCGCGTCGGCAGCCAGGAGCATGCCTTGAGATTCGCATCCGCGCAGCTTGGCTGGCTTGAGGTTGGATACCACCACGACCTTGCGTCCCTCCAGCTCCTCCTTATCATAGTAGCGCTTGAGGCCCGCGACAACCTGTATCTTCCTGCCGATATCGACCTCCAAAAGGAGCAAGGAATCGGCATTGGGGTGGTCCTGGACCTTTAAGATCTGCCCGACCTTGAGGTTGAGCTTCTCAAAGCCGCCATAGGGCGCAACATCCTCATCCTTCTCGACCACGATCTTTGAAAAGAGCGGCCGGGGCGCGTTGAG
>JAAYQQ010000003.1 GCA_012519255.1 Methanobacteriota archaeon
AATTGATGAGACAGCAGCCCGGCAGATATTCGTCTATTGTGGACGTGTGGCTTACCCTATTTAGCCCTACTTATTGTTGGTGACCCGCCATATAAATGGATCTGGACATGGTTATTTCATTACATCCCACTGCCGACAACTCCCTTCATATGAGTGCGCTTCACTCTCGGGCCCATTCAAGGATCTGGTCCTTGGTAACTCGCATTCCGCAGAGGGCTCTACCAGTCTTCTCGTTGTAGAGTGATGGAACGCCGAGTGAGCCACCACAGGCCTCCTTGAGCGCCCTTCCATAGGAGCGCATTGTCATGGCGTTCTCCCTGGAGTGCCAGACCTCTAGCTCTGTAATGGGGGTGTCAAGCTCTTCAGAGGCTTCCTGCACTATCGGATGCAGCTTTGCGCAGTGGGGACACTCACGCCCCCAAAAGAATATCAACCTTTCATTGCCAGCCATTGTATCACCTCTTCACAAAGAGGCCACACCAGCATTCACCAGTCTCTTTGTATACAGGTTGAATGAAGAAATTACAGGGACATATGAGGCCGAGATCCTCCTCATAGTCTCCGGTGGTGATGCGACACGGACAATACTTCAATCCATGATTTTTCATATTCTCAAGCTCCCCACGAGCCAATTGTTCGATGAATTCCCGATCCGGGCTTAGGCGGAAGACCTCCCCCTCGGTGAAATCCTCCCATGTCTCCAACATGGAACTCACCGTGTCCAGCCTATCGCCGCGGTCGATGATGATCTTGAGCATCTCGGGGTAATCGATCAGAACATAGGCCTTCTTGAATCCACAGGTCGGACAGATGTCCGGGGCAGAGACTCCATAATGGATATCATTGCAGACATTGCAGCGCCATAATCTCTTATTTGCCATATATCGCTCCCTGGTCCAAGTCCGAACCCGGCCTATAAATTACTTCGTGGCGATGTTCCAGTCATTACCGGCAGCGTCATGAATGCATATCTAGGCATGGGGGAAGGAGAGTCTCAGAGGATGCCGAGAACGATTGAGCGAGACTGCCATTCTGTCAGAGAGACTTGAGACATACAGGTCATTTCGCCCCGCCCCCTATGGTATGGAACTCCCTGGATCCCAAATGGCCGCTAGATGGGGTGAGAAGACAATTTCTGGGCTCAGGGAGCGCATACTCTTAGGATACTTGGCGATAGATCGATCATCCGCTGGCATGGTAGACCACTGGGTGGGGGCCTTTTGGGCACTTTCACATCGGGCTAGAAATAGGTTCGACATTGGGGCGAGCGTTCAATGGCATAACCGCTGAAGTTAATGCAAGAATAGGAATACCTTGCGCTGTCAAAGACTATGAGGTGAATGGATTGAAGACGATCTATTGCCCAATCTGCGACTGTGAACTGGAAGGCGAGGATGAGGTCGAGCTGACCATGTGCGTTCATGAGCATTTCTGCGAAGAGCATGAAATGGAACGCCCGCGTGGTATCGAGAGCACCTCTCCCATGACCTATGACCAGCCATCTCCTGTGGGAGGTCTCAAGCTGGATCCTGCCAAATGGCAAGAGGGTCCAACCATGGATAGGCCGGTCCGAGAGCTGGGGACAGCATGGAAGGAAGCCACCACGGAGAGGGTGGGATGTCCCGTTTGCCATGTGATCCTGGAGGGATGTGACTGTGGAGAGCTGTCCTCTTGCCTGAGGGAGCATATGCTTACCGCCCATCAAGAAGAGGGCTTCATGAGAAAGGCCAAGGGGCAGATAAGGGAGCGGTGAAGAAAGAAACAGGGTCGTGACATCCAGCGTGTGACATCTGCCCCGGCTATCAGATAATGAGTTTCGCCTGGCAGTGAACACTGACAGTGCCAGCGTTGCGCTTGCTGAACGGCGCTCAGAGCTTGTGCAGTATCATCCCTGGAGTTCGGAATTCTCCATCCCAGTAGATCAGGGCACTGGAACGATCATAGTCCTTGGCCACATCCGTATGAACGACCTTGCCGATATACCAGATATGATCCCAGTCGTTCCGGTCATTTACCTCGAGGACCTTGACCTCCATATTCAGGGGACACTCCGCGATGGAAGGAGACTTGACTCTCTTCCCTGCTTCAGGCGTCAGGCCGACGTCGGAGAACTTATTAAGCCTGCTTCCTGAAAGGTATCCGCATTTCACCACCTTCTCCACCAGACTCATGTCCGGCACGTTGAGCGTGAAGTCCCCCGTCTCCTCAAGCAGCTTGTAAGTGTGCCTGGATGTCTTGATGCCGATGCCCACAATGGTGGGATCTATGGAGAATAGATTGAACATTCCAATGGTGGAGACGTTCTGCTCTATTTCCCCCGTTGCCAGCAAGAAAACCGGCCCTGGCGGGAGTGACATCACCGCTTCAATGGTCCCCATATCTAGTTTGATAGACTCTTCCCTCATGAATTCCACCTTGACCAATATACTGAAGGTTGGAGTTAAAATCAATTCGCATGACGCAGGGCGCGCAGCTTGCCAAAGGGATCGTAAAAAGACCGGCCCGCTGGGCCACGGCCATATATGATTATTAAAAAGAAAAGGGGGCGAAAGGTCGCCTTACTGGATGTCTATGATCTTGATGAGGTGGTAGCCAAACTCGGTCTTTACTGGCCCTACTACCTCACCCTTCTTGCCGCCGAATGCAGCATCCTCGAACTTCTTAACCATCTGTCCCTTTCCGAAGGTTCCCAGGTCTCCCCCTCTACTCTTGGAGGGGCATTGGGAGTACTCCTTGGCGATGGTCTCGAACTTCTCTCCAGACTTGATCCTGGCCAGGAGCTCGAAGGCCTTGTCCTTCTCCTTCACCAGGATATGAGCGGCATGTACTTTGGTTGGCATGAGGGTTGGGGAGGTTGCATGCCCAATATAAAAGTTGGCCCATGCCAACTAGAACACGCTGGGATCAGTGATCAGCCCTCGCTGCTGGTTGATCATATCCTTGATCTCGACAATGCTGGGTATTCGGCCCTGCACCATCAGCTTGCCGTTAATGAATAAGGCAGGCTGGGAAGTGATGCCTCGCCGCTTTGCCTCTTCCAGATTCTGGAGCCTATCAACTCCAGTGTCAAGTCCCAACTCATCCAGCGCTGCATGGGTCGCTGCCTCAAGCTGATGGCATCTCGCACAGCCCATCGCGAAGATCTCGATCTTCAGAGCCATGACACCAAAATAGGAAAGGGGAGCGATATTATTCTTTTTGCCAAAGGTCTGTGTCAAGCAAAGCTTATGACCAATCTGCCCATATCCTTTGATTATGTGGAAGCAGCTGGATGCCGAGCAGTGGGCGGTCCGTAGGCGGGGCACACTGTCTGATGTAAGGGCATCAGTACAGGAGATCGTCGAACGGGTGCGTAGCGATGATGACGTTGCCCTGATCGAGCTCACCGAACGATTTGACAAGGTCCGACTTGAGAGCCTTCGAGTAACCTCATCTGAGGTGCAGGAAGCCTATAATCTGGTCGAGGGCTCCCTTGTAAAGGGATTGCAGAAGGCCGCGGAGAACATTCGGGCATTCCACACCATGCAGCGCCCCACCGATGTGTGGCTCCACGAGATCCAGCCAGGCCTCTCCGTTGGAGTGAAGACGACCGCGCTGGAAAGGGTAGGAGCATATGTTCCGGGCGGACGGGCGGCATACCCATCCACGGTACTTATGTGTACCATCCCTGCCAAGGTTGCAGGGGTCCGAGAAGTGATAATGTGCACACCTCCGCCGATCAACCCCCTCACCCTGGTTGCCGCCGACATCGCTGGTGTTGATGAGATCTATAAGGTAGGCGGCGCGCAGGCGATCGCGGCCATGGCATTGGGTACCAGAAGCATTGCGCCAGTGCAGAAGATAGTTGGTCCGGGAAATGTGTACGTCACCTCTGCCAAGATGCTGCTTCGCGATGAGGTGGAGATAGACTTCCCTGCCGGGCCATCCGAGGTTGCCATCCTGGCCGACGAGACTGCCGAGCCCGCATTCATTGCCGCGGACATCCTGGCCCAGGCAGAACATGATCCCAATGCCGCCTGCATTCTAGTGACCTGTGACAGGGTCATTGCCAATAAAGTGGGCAGGGAGGTGGAAAAGCAGGCTGCCCGGGCGGACCGCAAGGAGATTCTGGAACGCTCGCTGGATAATATCGGCTATGTGCTGGTGACGGACATTGTCTCCGGAGCCGAGGTCATCAACATGATCGCCCCGGAGCATGTGTCTATACAGGTGCGCGACCCCCTTGCCGTGCTGGATAATATCAGGAACGCCGGCTCCATTTTCCTGGGTCGCTATACTGCAGTGGCCTGTGGAGACTATGCATCAGGGACCAACCACGTCCTGCCCACTGCGGGCTATGCCAACACCTACTCTGGCCTGGATGTTATGCACTTCATGAAGCGTTCCTCCGTGCAAATGATCAAGCGAGAGGGGCTGGAACACATTGGAGATACCGTGGAGGCATTGGCCAGGGCAGAGGGATTGACTGCCCACGCCCGCTCGGTAAGCATTCGGCGGGAGAAGAGATAGAGCATACGTCACGGGGGGCTTTCCTGACCCCTCACCCATCTCTAGGCACGGGGCAGTGCCGAGGGGAGCTACATTGGCTTCCGGCCGATGGGAAATCCCGCCTCAACGCATGTCGATGGTGAGATGATATTGGCTGCCTGCCCCTGCCATCTTGGATATCGGATTAGATGATCCAAACATCCGAAAGATACGAGTAGGGCGTGAGCATTCATTCAAAAATATGAGTCCGACGAACGATGACCTGTCTGGCCCGTTGACCTGGGAGCGTCAGAGCATTTTCAGTCGCGACTATTTCTTGAAAGGAAGGAGCGGAGAGCTGGCCAATATCGGCTGGCCCCATGTCCTGTCTTTTCGGGCAGAGGGAAGAGCAGACGGCCGAACCTATATTCTCACCCGCAAGGGAGTATTTCGCCCGGAAGTAAGCGTGCTTCGGACCCCTTACGAGGAGAAGGTCGCCGTCATGCAGCTTGCTGGCCAGGGCGGCCGACTTGAATTCTCCGATGGTTCCAGATATACCATGGTGCGGCCTTCCATTCTCAAGCTCATCTGGTCCTTCCAGGACGAGAATGGTAATGAGGTGGCAAGCTTCACGGTACCCGCCTTCAAGAAGAGAATGTGCGAGGCCAGGGTAGATGGGGGGATGCATAGGGAAAGGCAGCTCCTCCTTCTATTGATCGGATGGTACGTCATCGTTCCAAAGTTAGATCAGAGGGGTGGAGCCTGATGGAATTAACTCCAGGAGAGATCACTGTTGTCCGTCCCAAGGCATGGTCCATGTGGACAGAGCTGCGAAGAGATGGCGAGGTCATCGCCACGCTTTCATCACCACGTTTTTTCGGCCGCTCCATCACGGCCCACGCTGCCGGTAAGGCATATGTGCTTACCAAGGGCGGGGCCAGGGCGCTGAAGGCCCGCCTCCGGGAACGCGGAGAGAAGGAAGATATCATTGTTCTGGACTACACTGGCGCGAGCCGTGGTCGGTTTGGCCTGGGTGGCGACGAGTACGAGTTGTTCCAGACGGAGAGTGGGTCCTGGGAGCTTCATTCCTGCGATAGTGGACACATCCTCACGGTTCTTCAGGATATCAATGACCATTCTCAGGGAAAGATAGTGGTGGATATCGCCGATAAGGACCTCCTATTGCTACTGTTGCTCTCCTGGTTTGCCATAAGGGCGCTGGAATGCTAACACGTGGGAGATAGCCCTATCTTCCAGCGGAAGGGTGCCTGGGCGGACAAGGTTTGCCGCAGCAGAAGGATGTTCCCTTTCGGCAACGATTAATCAACCGGGGCATATTGTGGGCCATGGACGAGCAGAGGAAGGCCTGGGAAAGAGAATACGCAAAGCCGGACCCGCTTTGGAAAGGGCCTCCTCAGGAGGGAGGAGATCTCCCATCGGGGCAGAGGGTGTTGGAATTGGGTTGTGGCAACGGCAAGACCCTATCCGCCCTGACCCGGCTGGACAACGAGGTCGTTGGTCTGGACCACTCCATCAACGCTCTCCAATCATGCCTTGAGAGCTCCAGTGCCCACCTCGTGCAGGGGGATGTCCGCTCGCTGCCCTTCAGGGAGGCATCCTTCGACACCGTACTCATGCTGCATCTTCTGGAACATCTGGTTGAGGCCGATCGGCTGAAGGCTGTAAGGGAGGCGCGCCGGGTTCTCCGTCCGGGAGGACATGTTCTCGTCAGGGTCTTCTCGGTGCGAGATATGCGCTTTGGCAAGGGAATTGAGGTGGAGAAAAACACTTTCCAGAGGGGCAATGGCATTCTTTATCATTACTTTGAGGCAGCGGAGTTAAGCTCGCTGTTCGGTGATCTTTCTGAAGAATATCTTACAGAGGCTCTTTCCACAAAGAGATATGGAGGCAAGGAGAGGCTCAGGGCAGAGCTGGTGGCGGCCTTCGGGCGATAGATGCTAGGTGGGCCCTTTCCAGCAAGGCGGCCTTATGAGACTCACTATCTTTTCAGATCGGCGGCCCCACATCTCCGTTGGGTGATATATTATGGGCGCCACGGAAGATATTATCCGAATCATAACGGCCCTTGACCTCGATCAGCCGCTCCAGGTTGGCGCCGTATATGCTCCTGGGACCTCTATCAGCGATGCCGGTAAAGTTCGCGCAGCACCCATTTGTAAGGTATGGCTGCAGGTCCCGCCATATTTCATTGGTCCAACCAATGTTGCGGGCATTGTCCAGGGCATCTCGCCATACCGACATTGTATGAATCCCAAACTGGGTGCGGCGGTGAGGGAAGGCGGTGGCGTCTGGGGGCACACGACTCATGGCACCATGATTGCGCCACAGATGAATGCCACTTAGAT
>JAAYQQ010000044.1 GCA_012519255.1 Methanobacteriota archaeon
ATAGTCTAGTGGCTATGACGTCTCCCTGACACGGAGGAGATCGCCGGTTCGAATCCGGCTGAGCCCACTTTTATTATAATCTCACTCATATTTTTAATCTCGGCCACCATCTGCCCATAAATCGGCTGATTCTTTGAATGTATAAAATGAACCTCGGGATCAAGGGGTCAAGAATGCGTTAGATGGAGAATTGATGAGCCATTCTGCCAGCAGGCTTTGACATGAAAATATTTATCATGTTAATGTAGATTATGGAGTCAGAATAGTACATAGCCGAGGCATTGTTTTTCCGGTTTCCAGCCTCTGCAAAACAATAGGAAACGGCGGATAAGTCCGCCGTTTATCGGCGGCAGAGTTTCCATGACTGCCCCTGAAGATTTCAACAGAACAAAGAATTGGATGAGCCAGGTCCAGAGATACATCCACCGGCACCGAGTGATCTCCCATCCATTCTCAGCAGATGGCGCGGCCCTGCTCGTAATAGATATGCAGCGATACTTTACAGAGCCATCTTCGCATGCCTCCTTTCCTGGAGCCAATGCCATCATCAAGAATATTCAATGCATTCTTTCCGCGTTCCGTGAGCGCGGACGCCCGGTGATCTTCACCAGACATGCATTGGCGAAGGACGAGATCGCTGGGGCGATGAGTGACTGGTGGGGAGAAAACATCACACTGGAGAATCCACTATCGGCAATTGATGAGCGGGTAGAGCCGTTGGGCGCAGAGAGAGTCATACGCAAGACTCGCTACAGTGCATTTTTAGGGACCAAGCTGGAAGATGTCTTGAAGGCCTCAGGGATCACCAGGCTAGTGATTGTCGGCGTGATGACGCACCTTTGCTGTGAGTCTACAGCGCGCGACGCATTCATGCGTGATTATGAAGTGTTCTTCGTCGTCGATGCTACAGCTTCCAAGGACGAAGAGCTGCATCTCGGAAGCCTCAGAGCTCTTGCAGATGGGTTTGCAATTCTATCCACGACAGAGGATGTGCAGAAGTGGATGAGATGTTGTCAGTAGTCATTGTTGGCGCTGGTCCAGCAGGCATCGCTGCAGCCATATATCTCCAGAGAGGGGGTTTCGATCCACTGCTTCTGGAAAAGGGCGTTCCGGGTGGCCTGTTGAGACATGCCAATAATGTTGAGAATTATCCTGGCTTTCCACGCGGTATCTCCGGCACCAGACTGGCCGAACTCTTCGTCGAGCATTTATGGGCCATGGGGGGCTCAGTAAAGAACGCGACAGTGAAATGCATTTCCAGATGTGAAGATGGTACTTTCGCCGTCTCGACCCTGGATGAAGAGTATCGAACAAAAACGGTCATCATCGCCACCGGGACCAGGGCTAAACTGGTAGATATCAGAGGGGCGCAGGCCGTTGGAGACCATAGGGCCTTTTATGATATACTGGAACTGCTGGATATGACGAGGCCCCCAGAAAAGATACTGATCTATGGGGGAGGGGACGCTGCTTTTGATTACGGCCTTAATCTCGATAGAAGAGGGTATGATGTCACCATCCTGTGCCGCTCGAGAATAAAGTGCCTGCCACTTCTCAGAGAAAGGGCAGAGCATGCCCGCATACGGGCGATAGAGGGACATTCCATCACTAGGGTGATGGATGAAGGGAGACTCAGAGTTGAGACAGATGGGATGGGGCCGATTGAGACCGATCGTTTGTTGATAGCCTGTGGCAGGGAGCCTCGACTGGATATCCTGGCTTCATCCCTCATCGCCCTCTCAAGTACAGGTGAACGAACTCATGCGGCAGACATGCCGGGACTCTATCTGGCCGGCGATATCGTGGCCGATAGAAGGCGACAGGCCGGGATCGCTATTGGGAGCGGCCTGAACGCGGCGATGCTGGCAGAGCAATATCTGAGGAAATGAACATGAAGATCCTAGCGAAGTACGGTAACGATGAGCTCGCGAGAGTGTGGGTAGCTCAGATGAGAGATGACTGCCGATCAGTGGTCGAGTTCGTGGAGTCCATTCAGCCCCCCATCCCCAGAGAGGAGAAATGGGTTCTTATCATCTCTTCCATGTTTGGTTGCCCCATAGGCTGCGCGATGTGCGATGCAGGGGGAGGATATGCTGGACTTCTTACCAAAGAAGACATCCTTGCACAGATCGACACCCTTGTATCACATAGATACCCTGACCGAAAAGTACCCTGCTCAAAGTTCAAGATTCAATTTGCCAGGATGGGGGAGCCAACGCTAAACCCTGCAGTCTTGGAGGCCCTCCGCCTCCTGCCATCTATTTATGATGCTCCTGGTCTTCTGATATCCCTCTCCACGGTGGCACCTGCTCGTGCAGAGAAGTTTTTCGACGAGTTGATAGAGATAAAGGAAACGCTCTACCGAGCGGGGCAATTTCAGTTACAATTCTCCATACATACTACCGATCTGGAGAAAAGACGAGAGATCATCCCAACAAAGACATGGACATTCGATCAGATGGCAGCCTTCGGAGAGCGCTTCTGCTGCCCCGCCGAAGGGGACCGCAAGGTGACCCTGAACTTCGCCCCGATGTCAGGATGTCCAATCGATCCCTCAGTTATTCGAGAGAGTTTCGATCCCGACCGATTCCTGATCAAGCTAACTCCACTGAATCCTACGCTGCGCTCTTCCGAGGGTGGATGGAGATCGATCATAGATCCCAATTCGCCTCAGAGCGGGCGGACATTGATTGATGAGTTCACCAGGGAAGGGTTCGATGTTATACTAAGCATTGGAGAGGTCGAGGAGAATAAGATCGGGAGCAATTGCGGACAGTTCATACAACGAGCACTGCATGGTAGGGAAAGGCCACAAGATGCTTATGAGATCGAACGCTACCGGACACGATCCGCCGATGAAATTTAGAGAGGCGCCTTGCGGGCTGTCGGTCCCGGGCACCGAATCACCTGGGCAAGTGTTAGAGTAGATCTTTCAGGCCCAGTTCCTCCCACCTAATCCTCACCTTCTCCTTGATATCCCTTGACATCTCGATCTCATCGGGCCATTCACGGACGAAGCCATCGACTGTGCCTTTCTTGGTGGCGTCGATTATCAGACCGTCCTTGTCAAGGCTGACATCCCTTAAGGGGTCGACGTTGTTGAAGGCCTTCCACAGCACTAGGGAATCGTTGGAAAGATCAATATCATCGAAAAGAAGTAAAACTCCCTGCCTCATCAGCTCATTCGCCCCCTCGAGCTTGGAAATGAGATATCGTGAGCTCTTATTTCCTTTCCTCAGACCAATGAGGACAAGAGGGTTTCTTGCTGTTGGCCCCACAATCCGGCAGGTTGCAAAGCTGGGGTCAAGCATCTTCAGATAGCTTAAGATCTCCTCCGACTGCGAGCAATGAAATGCCCTCTCCCCTCGGGGAGGCTCGCCTGCCATCCTTTGAGTGGCATCTATACCTAATTTTCCTCCATACAAGGGGCAAGAGGCGGAATGATCGAGGACATCCAGTATGCCCTCTGTGAGGACAAGATCGCTCCATGGATCGAACCTATCCTGCACCCGCCGGAGCAATAGCGCAGGCTTGTCCAGTAGGGTAGCGTCATCCACCACCAGAATCATCTTGGCGAAACTCATCTGGCCGCTTCCCCACAGGGCGCTCATCACCTTCCTCGCCTGCAAAGGATATTCCTTGGCGATGGCGACGACCACGATGTTATGGAATACTCCCTCCCAAGGCATCCAATAGTCGATTATCTCGGGCACTATCTTTCGCAGGGGCGGGAGGAAGATCCGCTCGGTGGCCTTGGCCATATAGCAATCCTCCATAGGCGGCCGCCCTACCACTGTGGCGCTATAGATAGCATCCTTCCGATGCGTTATTGCGGTAACGTGGAATACTGGATACTCTCCCTGCAGCGAGTAGTAGCCAGTGTGATCTCCAAATGGGCCTTCGATCCTCTTTTCCTCAGGGTCGATGTAACCCTCTAGAATGAATTCCGCGGTCGCCGGCACCTCCATGTCAACCGTCTTGCATTTGACCAGTTCTACGGGCGCCCCCCTAATGAAGCCAGCCAGGAGCATCTCGTCCATGCCCTGGGGCATGGGGGCAGTAGCGGCATAGGTCACTGCGGGATCGGTGCCGATGGCGACCGCCACCTCCATCCTCTCCCCCGCCTTCCGATACTCGTTAAAATAATGGTTGCCATCCTTATGGATATGCCAGTGCATGCCTGTCGTATTTTTGTCGAAAACCTGCATGCGGTACATCCCTACATTGCGCTTGCCCCCTCTCAGGCTCTTCGTGAAGACCGCGGGCAGAGTGATGAATCTCCCCCCATCATTGGGCCAGCATCGGAGGACAGGTAGCATGCCAAGGTCAACGTCCTCCCCTTCAAGCACCACCTCCTGACAGGGAGGTCGGGCCATCCGTTTCACCTTTGGAAGGCATTTGGCGAGAGACAGTAGTTCCGGCAGCAGGCCGAGCTTCTCTCGAAGGGTGGTAGGAGGATTCATTTCCAAAAGACTGGATAATCGCTTCCCGAGGTCGTCCAGGCTCTCATGCCCCAATGCCAGTGACATCCTCCGCTCACTGCCGAAGGCGTTCGTAATAACGGGAAATGAGCTATCATTGACGTTCTCGAATAGTAGTGCCTTCCCTCCGCCGGGAGCCTTGGACACGCAGTCGGTGATCTCCGTGATCTCGAGCTCCGAGGATACTTCTGCCTTTATTCGATGGAGCTCACCCTCCCTATCCAAAAGGGAGACGAACTCTCTCAGGTCGCGATAGTTGGCACTCATGGGGGTTTCTCCATGACGTATAGGTGACATATGTTCATAGTCTGGGGGATCGAATGAATAATTTGGAATCCTCTGGCCTCCATGATCTGCTCCAGCTCCTCGGGGGCCGGGAAGGTCAATATGGAATCCCTGAGATATTCGTAGGCGGCCATGTTCCCGGAGCGAAGCCCGCCGATCATGGGAAGTATCTTGGTCAGATATAGGAGATAAAGAGGTCTGGTGATTCGACATACGGGAATCGACAGCTCGATGACCGCGAACCTTCCACCAGGACGAAGAACACGGTAGATCTCTGCCACAAAGCTGTCGATGTCCGCCATGTTCCTAATGCCAAATGCGACCATGGCCTTGTCGAACGTCCCGGCCAGGAATGGCATCCTCAGGGCATCTCCCTTGACCAGTGGATACCAGCCCTGTACATTCTGCTCACTCCACTTCCTTTCCGCCGCCAACATCATATTCTGCGACAGGTCGATCCCGACGATCGAGCATTTCGCCCTGGAGGCTGCCTGTATGGCCATGTCCCCTGTGCCAGTCGCTACATCTAGCACGAGATCGCCATCCTGGATGTCGAGCCTATCGAGACCTTGCTTCCTCCACATGAGATCTATGGATAAAGACATCATACGATTCAGGCCATCGTAGGTCACGGCGATGTTGTCGAACAGGCCGCTTATCGTCTGCGGCCTCTTATCGATTCCCAATGCGCTCGCCTCAAGCCCTGTTCGTGGTACGGCCATGGGCATCCTCTGCTTGTCTAGTTCCTACCTCGATCATACAAACACCGCTCCTGCCAATATCGACACGAAGACGAGGACAGAGATGACGGAATTAACATCAAAGAATGCCACGTCCACCCTGGAAAGGTCGTTTGGCTTGACAAGCCTATGCTCTATAACAAAAAGGGCCGCGATTACGGCCATGAAAACCATGTAAATAGCTCCCAGAGGGACGAGCCAGTACAGCGAGGCCAGGCACACGATGCTGGCCATATGTAAGGCAGATGAGATCTTGAGCGCCCTGTCTGCTCCGAAATGAGCCGGGATCGAGAAAAGGCCCTCTTTCCTATCGAACTCTAGGTCCTGGCACGCATATAGTATGTCAAACCCAGCGATGTATGTAGTCAGTCCCAGGCTCAGCATCACCATATCAATAGACAACCAACCATCAATGGCAATACTGGCTCCCAGTGGCATCATACCAATTGAAAGGCCCAGCACCATGTGGCTCAACCAGGTGAAGCGCTTGGTGTATGAGTATGCGAAAAGGAGTGCCAGGACGGGAATGGATAGTAGCAGACAGGTCATCGAGAGCATGGCCGCCGATGCTATGAAGAGGAAGGATGAGAGAATAACAAAGACTATTCCTTCCCTCACCGTTAGCATCCCTGATGGGATGTGACGCCCCTGTGTCCGTGGGTTCCTGGCATCGATGGATGCATCCGCTATTCGGTTGAAGCCCATTGACGCCGATCGCGCCCCCACGATGGCCATGACTATCCAGAATACCATCTCAAAGGTGAGGGTATGATCTCGACCGAGGATCACCAGGGCCGCTAGGCCAAAGGGAAGGGCAAACACTGTGTGACTGAGCTTGATCATCTGTCCGTAGGCCATTGCTTTTGCGAAGATAGACTGTTGTGGCGCGTTATCGTCTTCCTCGGGCACCTCTCTCCATCTGCACATCCTTTTCTCTGTGAGAGTGAATACCTCATAGAGAGTGATACCTAAGATGCTCATGGCGATGATCCCAACGTATATCTGAGTATACTGGCCCCACGTCCAGGCATTCATTATCATGTAACCTAAACCAGAGGAGCCGGCGAAGGATTCGGTGAAGAAAAGGACGGAGATTGCTGTTCCAGTGACTATGCGCAATGCAGTGAAGCTGCTTGGGAGGGCAGCCGGGATGATGACTTCTCTAAGAATATCCCGCTCGCTTGCGTTCATGGATCTCATCGAGTCGATGTACTTCCGATCGACTCCACTAACTCCTTCCTTGGTGGTCACCAATATCTGGAAAAAGATGATGATGGCGATGAGAAGGATCTTGGAAATATCTCCCAAACCAAATAAGAGAATGATAACAGGCAAAAAGGCCATCTTGGGGATAGGATAGGTGAGGAATATTAGGGGACTGAAGTACCTATCCATCTTCTGATTGTAGCCTATGGTTATGGCCAATGGGAATGCGACCGACCAGGCCAGTGCTATGCTCACTATAACTCTATATGTGCTGATGGCGAAATCAGACCAGAAAACCTCGGTCTGGGCAGTTTCGAAAAATACTCTGAAGGTCTGCTCCGGGCTTGGCAATATTGATGAAGCCACTGCCAGTGACGCCAGCTTCCACACCAGGAGACAGACGGCAAACGAGAGTATGTATCCGCGAAGCCTTTGCCTGCTCATATGGTTTCCACCGCCTTTCGCACCTCCTTGCACGTCGAGAAGAATGACGCGGCCTCCCTGTAGCGTTCCTCACCAGCATGGGGATTGGCGATCAATGATCTGACAGAACATGGGCGCCCTCCAAGCACCAAGATACTGTCGCCAAGAAAGACTGCCTCCTCGATACTGTGGGTTACGATAAGCGTGGTCAGCCCGGTTCTGCGGCGGACGTCCCACAGGGCGTCCTGAAGCTTCTCCCTGTTGAGGGTGTCAAGCGAAGAAAAAGGCTCATCCATCAAAAGCACCTGCGGTTCCAGGGCCAGTGCCCGTCCGATGGCTACTCTCTGCCGTTCCCCACCGCTCAGCGTGGCGGGGTAGTCATCCTCATGGCCATCTAACCCCAGCTCCCCTATGAGAGTCTTCGCCCTCGCGTCTTGTTCCTCTTGGGGAATCTTTCGTATCTTCATCCCCAGACAGATATTATCCGTGACAGACTTCCACGGGAGCAAGCCAAAGTCCTGGAGGATAAACGCAACGTCCTTTGACGGACCGTTAACCTCCATACCCCCGATGGAAACACTGCCAGACGAAGGCCTGATCAGGCCTGAGAGAATGTAAAGAAGGGTAGTCTTCCCACAGCCCGACGGTCCAATGATGGTCAACGACTGGCCCCGTTCTACCGAGAATGAGAGATCCTCGATTACCCTGGCGCCCTGTTCGAACTCCTTGCAGAGGTGATCGACACGGATCATTGGGCTCACTCGTACAGCTCAGCGCCCATGATGCTCTCATATGATATCTCTTTCTTCAACACTTGCTTCTCTAGCATCCACGACTGGACTCTATCTACCTCGTCTTTGGAGGGTAGCGAGATATCAGATAGTGGTGGGAAAGTGAATCCGTCGGCAAGGTCAGCAGGGAACTTGATCTTATCCTCCAGGACGTCCTTGAACTGCCAGGGGTCCCGGTTGACCAACTGTACACTCTCATTATAGGCTGTCAAGAAGTTCCTTACATCATCGATGTGGCTTGATACAAAGCTCCCTTTCATCGCGATGAGGGTGGCCGTGGTATTGATCGGACCGTCATCGGCGATGAGTTTCGCCCCTTCCTTGATGGCCCTCGTGGCGAATGGTTCGGGGAGTTGTGCAAGCTTGATCTGATCATTCATCAGGCTCTGGTAGCGAAGGGGGATCTGCGGCACCTTTTCCTTGCCCACCTTATCGGACATACCATTGATCTCGATCATCTCGTCCAAGAAATACTCAGATACTGAGCCGAGGGACGTGGCAATCTTGTATTCCTCGGGACTGTTGATGATGCCGGAGACATCCGTTATGCCCGAGTTTGGTGAGGCCAGCAGGCCAAACATGCGATACTCGTCGAGAGTATGATAGACGACGGTCACGACCTTAACATCATCGGTTGTCTCCTTCAGCACCAACGTGTTGACCATATCGCCAAAATATCCGTCGATCTGTCCTGCAATGAATGCCGTATCGCGCTCCGCGGCACTGGTGAAGGATACTAATTCAACACTTACTCCATTGTCTTCAAATAACCCACGCTCCTGGCCTACGTAGAGCGGAAGGGTATCAATGACTGGAAGTACGCCAATCTTGATACTATCTTCGTCCTTGGCTGGGGCAACGATAATAATACCAGCTGATATAAGCAAGACCGCAACTATAACGACGATCGGGGCCCATATTCTCCTCTTTTCCATACCTTACACCCTTTGGGCAGGATATGGATAGTCATTGAATACCTTTTCTAATCAAATGATACTGTTCATTCCTCATCGTAGCGTATCTTTAACAGGCCATCACCGGGACCTCACCTGACAGCGTGAAACCTGGCAACCAATGTCTTACCCAAGGCCCCGGATACATTATATTTTCCTTCTGACATCGTGGGGAGATTTGGTGTATATTAAATAGCCAAAGAGGAGCTCAGATTTTATGGACCCCGATCAGTTTGACGAGACTTGCACGAGATGCGGAAAGTGTCTAGACGTCTGTCCACAATATCATGAAATCGAAATAATTGACTCACTTATTGATAATATACGATATGGTAAAGAGGTCGAATATGACATAAGCAGGTGTTTTACCTGCAGTTTATGTGAGGTGGAGTGCCCCCAACAGTTGAGCTTGAAACTTCTTATCAAGGACGCCAGGCTGAAGAGGATAGAGGCGATGGGGTTTTCAGACATTCATTACCTCCGCGACCCCAGTTATGAAAATAATATTTTCAAGACCGCGGCGTCAATTGAGGAGCCGCTGCTCTTCGAGCACGGGAAGGCAGATATTGTATACTTTCCAGGATGCAGTTCCAGTTACATAAATAAGAACATGGTCCGGGCCATCACCCGACTGATGGAGAGGGCGGGGGTAAAATTCACCGTCCTAAATGGTCTGGAATACTGCTGCGGACTTACCTCGGCAGGCACCGGCAACCTAAGGGTGATCGAGACCAATGGCCCCAAGATCATTGCCAAATTGAGAGAGATGGGGGCCAAGCGGGTTGTGGCCTCCTGCCCAGGGTGCTTCATGGCCCTATCTAAGCTCTATCCCTCTATGTTCGGGGACCTGGGTTTCGAAGTTGTGCAGGCCTCTCAATTCCTGGCAGAACTTATCGAAAAGGGAGCACTGGTACCGGGAGAGAATGCTGGAGGCCGGGTATTCTATCATGATCCATGCCACCTTACCAGGGGCGCGGGCGTCTACCATGAGCCAAGAGATGTACTAGAAAGAGTGCCTGGTACCACGCTTATGAATCCCGGACCAAATGGTTCGGCCTGCTGCGGATTTGGAGGAGGGGTGCGAATGAATCATCCCACAGACTCCATAAAGACATCCCGCAGGGAACACGAGCAGGTGAAAGCAATGGGTGGAGATATCATCATCACCAATTGCGCAGGATGCCGCCAGAATCTTATTGAGGGGAGGCCTGAAGATGGCCCTCAGGTATTCGACCTGGCAGAGTACCTGCTACTCTCCCTGGGAGAGAGTCTGCCCCGAGATGATCATGCGCTGGTGGAGCTGATCAATGAGTTGTACTCTCGAGGCATTCGAAACTACAAGAGACCGGATCTTACATCGGAGTCGGAGTAAGGTCCCTTCGTTACAGGGGCAGATTGACCTGGAGAGCTGTGGAGATTGCCTCCCCAGCCCCATGGTCTGCCCCCCATTGTTCTCAGGTTTGGGGCCGCTCCATATCAAAGCTCCATATTCTGCCAGGATATGGTCAGATTCATAGCAATGGGCCTATGATGGCCAGACCATTTATCTGCATCGTCATGTGGAGATTGGAGATAGCATAATCTATCTCTTATGAATGAAAAGAATCCACTGAACGCTAAGCTATTCTCACTCCTCCAACAAGATTGTCATACCTCTCTCCATCTTGAACCCTTTATCCCCACCCACAAAAATAGAGCAGTGAAGGCCAGTAATATGACCCAATCGAACGCAAAGACTCCCATAGATACCTGAGTGAGGCCACCAAGATGATGGGAGATCTGGGCGGCATAAGTAGTCGGCGAAAGATAGGCGATATAACGATACGGTTCAGGGATTAGTGTGATAGGATAGTAAACAGGAGCAATCGTGGAGAACAGAGTTGTGATCAAACGGGAGAATGCAAAACTCTGTACTATGTCCGAAGAAATCGTTGCGAAGGCAAAGCTGAGGGCCACCGAAGCAAGGAATATCAAGAATAATACTATGATTATTCCCACGACCTGCAACGCGCTGACATGAATGTATAACGCGAACAGGATGGAGAGTATTAGGAGTGATGGAGATGAATAGATAAGCTCAGATATGGCCATGCCTGAGACGTAAACCGATGAACATGTGGGAGAGCCTACAACCATCTCCTGGAGTCTGAAATTGTTCTTTAAATGAGATAGATCCGCCTGCAGAGAAGCGCCGCTTTGGAACATGGTCATTATTAGGCCGCCCAAGATGGCTTCGCCCAGTAACTTTCCACCACTCACGAAGAAAATAAGGATGAGGAAGGATAGAGGAGCTAGCATGGTGTTGATGAGCACCACAGGATAATTCTTCATCTCATAGACGGCGTTAACAAGGACAGAAGCGAGGATCTGGCTTCCCAAACGACTCATCTTATCCAGCCCCATCTATTCTCTGTGTCAATATCACGCCCTACCACATGATAGAATATATCCTCCAATGTGATGGGATTTACAGAAAATTTGACATTCCGATCTATGAGCCGATCGGAAAGGTACATGGCTTCATCTTGAGTGGTTATCACCTGTACCTGCCCATCCCGACCCGCTAGCACCCTTCCATTGAGTGGGGGAAGGTCGATATCTCCATGGATCCTCACGCTATACTGATACCCCAGCTGCATCCTGAGCTCATCCATGTTCCCAAGGGCCAAGAGAGTGCCATCATCAAGTATACCTACTCTATCGGCGATCATCTCGGCCTCCTCTAAGTAATGAGTCGTTAGAAAGAGGAAACGTTTCTCTCCCAACTCAGTAAGTAGGGTCCATATGTCCTGTCTGGATATGGGGTCCAGACCAGTAGTGGGCTCATCCAGGAAAATGAAATCCGCGTCGGCGGCTATGACCATGGCCACTAAGGCCTTGCGTTTCATCCCCCCTGAAAGCGTCCGGCTGAGCCGGTGAGCGCTATCTTCAAGACCTACGCGGACTACGGCCTCCTCCGCCCTACGCCGCGATTCACGATAGCTGATACCTCGCCACATCAGATAGGACGATATCATCTGCAATGGCGTCATCCATGGAATGGGGCGCGCCTCTTGAGGCACTACTGCCATCCTCTCCCGCAGCTCATTGGCATCGTTCATCACATCGAGACCATCGATAGTAGCGACGCCGGAAGTGGGTTCGAGTAGAGTGGCAAGGATACGGGTTAGGGTGGTCTTCCCGGCACCGTTACGCCCAATAAGCGTGAAGACGCCTCGAGTGGGTACAGAGAAGTTGATGGAGGAAAGAGCGCGGTCGCCGGTATCGTATAT
Source organism: Methanobacteriota archaeon (assembly GCA_012519255.1). GTDB lineage: Archaea > Thermoplasmatota > Thermoplasmata > Methanomassiliicoccales > Methanomassiliicoccaceae > DTU008. Next base: position 12,152 of record JAAYQQ010000044.1, read on the forward strand.
TTTGGTGATGTCAGTGCATACCAATTCCCCATCGTTACGCATCCTACCCCCTTCCCCCCTTCACAGATCAAACCTATAAAATCCAATCAGAACAAATCAGAGAAGGTAGAGCTGCCTTCCTTTAAAAAAGACACGACAAATCTGACAGGGACCTATATGAAAGATACAGTTTTTGCTGGCCATATTCTCTAAACACGGACGTTAAGAGAATAAGATCGAGCAGAATACTCCTGATACGAAATACGAGGGATGACATCTGCCTGAGATGCAGGGTGTGAGAGGTCGCAATATACTTTTATCATCCGATGCAGGTATAGATTCATGTCCGATGTCGCAGCGAGACCGAGGATACGATGCTTATGGTACGCCGCCGACGGCCGTTGCTCTAATTGCAAGGCACGCCGCATCCGGCATGATGTCCTCAACATCAAGGATTATGATTACTGCGATCCCGAAAAGGACTATCCTCACTGCGATTTCTTCGTGGAGAAGCCAGTTCCCAAGAGATGAAAAACATGCCCCCCATCGAACTGGAACGACTGAATGCTGATATGATGTCGGATCGGAAAGATGTCCGACTAAATGCATTGAAAAAGATGGAGGAGCTGGCCAGGGCGGGACAGGTGGATGAGACCGTCTTGCCCAGCCTTATGTTCTTGCTAAAATCTTCGATAATAGATGAACGGCGCAAGGCCTCCTGGATCGTGGCCAAGCTGGCGCAGAACAAGGTTGATGCGCTCTGGCCCCTCGAGACATTCAATAACAGAATCACAGACGAGGACCCTGAGGTAAGAGAGAATATGGCATGGGCGCTTGGCGAGCTGGCCGGAATGCGCATTGGCATACAGGGCTCTATAACTCACCTGACTGACCTTCTGCTCGATGAAGAGGCCATGGTAAGGGGCATGGCTGCCTGGGCGCTGGGACGCTTTGCCGAGCGTCTCAATATGGGGAGCCCTCGGGCCCAGGAACTTCTAGAGAAACGTATCCGTGATGAGAGCCCCTATGTCAGCAAGAGCGCGTCCTATGCCCTGGAAAGAATGAGGTAATCTATTCGTTCTGGTCGCCCCCTATCACGATGGCTCTTGGCGTTCTCATCCTTCTGGCTTGCCAGACATACAAGCTAGAGAATCAATTCTCATGGTAAGAAAGGCTCTAATAACAAATCAATTATCATCCAGCAATAAAGGAGGGTATCGAGGTGACTGATGGAGAGGTTGTCCTTGGTCTTGTCCAGATGAAAATGGTATCGGAACCACAGACCAATCTAGAGAAGGCGGTGACCATGATTGGCGAGGCGGCCGATAGGGGTGCACAGATAGTGTGCCTGCCCGAGCTCTTCACCACCCCTTACTTTCCCCAATACGACGTCTCAACTGAGAGGAATAGGGAGGATGCTTTCCATGACACCATTCCTGGAGATATCGATCGCACGCTCTCTTCCGCGGCAAGGAAAAATGGGATTATCCTTGTGGGAGGCTCCATCTACGAACGCGCCGGTGACCATTTCTTCAACACCGCCCCGGTATATGATCGAGAAGGAAAGAGATTGGGCAAATATCGTAAGATACATATCCCCTATGACGAGAACTTCTACGAGCAGTCGTACTTCGAGCCAGGCGATATCGGTTTCCAGACCATGCCTACCGATCGAGGGTGCGTTGCTCCGCTCATATGTTATGATCAGTGGTTCCCCGAAGCAGCCAGAGCATGTGCGCTGAAGGGCGCGGAGATCCTGTTATACCCTACAGCCATTGGTACAGTGGATATAATTGAGCAATGGGAAGGCGACTGGCAACGGGCCTGGGAGAACGTTATGCGCGGTCATGCCATAGCCAACAGCGTAGTGGTGGTCGCAGTGAACCGAGTGGGTAGAGAGGATCGAATGGAATTCTGGGGAGGCAGTTTCATCATTGATGCCTTCGGCCAGACCATTGCCCGGGCAGGCCGGGATGAGGAGATCGTTCTAGCCAAGGTCGATCTGGAGCATGGCAGAAATACCCGAGAGGGATGGGGTTTCTTCCACAACCGCCGTCCCGAGTGTTACAATAAGATAGTGGAGAAGAAATGAGGTCGCTCTAATGAATGAAACACCCCGATCAGCTGAATATTACATGCCCGCAGAGTGGGTCAAGCACGACGCCACGTGGCTGTCCTGGCCCAAGAATGTCATGACATTCCCCGGTGACATTCTCGTCGGAGTGGAGCAGATATATTGTTCCATGGTTGAGGCGCTTAGTCAGGGGGAGCAGGTTAAGATCCTGGTAGATGACCAGGAAATGGAGGAGCGCGTCCAGTCTATGCTCGAGAGGACGGGCGCCGACATGCAAAACGTTCTCTTCCTTCAGATCAAGTCTGCAGACGTGTGGATCCGGGATTATGGACCTAGCTTCCTGCTGCACCATCGCACTGGCGACAAGGCTGCGGTGAAGTGGCGTTTCAATGCCTGGGGAGAGAAGTACGACGATCTCATGTACGATGATGTGGCCGGAGAAGATGTGGTTCGTTCCACTGACCTTCCAGTGTTCCGTCCAGGAATCGTGATGGAGGGGGGATCCATCGATGTCAACGGCGCTGGGCTCGTCCTCACTACTGAACAATGTTTACTCAATAAAAATCGCAACCCTCACCTCAACAGGGCCCAGATAGAAGATTATCTCCGTGAATATCTAAACGTGGAGGAAGTCGTATGGCTCAGGTCGGGGATAGAGGGTGATGATACCGACGGCCATGTCGACGACTTCGCTCGATTTATCTCAGAAGATACGGTGATGTGCGCCCACTCCCGTTCCGGCGGTGGCCATAACCCAAAGGTTCTCCAGACCAATCTGGAAATCCTTCAAGACTTCCAGGACCGCCACGGTCGGACACTGGAAGTGCTCACGCTTCCAATGCCCACGCCCATCCCCCTTCCTGAAGAGGAGGGAGTCTTGCCGGCGAGCTACGCTAACTTCTATATCGGCAATAGCGCCGTCTTGCTCCCGGTGTTCAAGGACCATAACGACGCCAAGGCGGTCGAAATGCTCGGTGAGGCGTTCCCTGATAGAGAGATCGTGCCCATCGATGCACGGGACCTTGTATACGGATATGGTAGCTTCCACTGTGTAACCCAGCAAGAGCCCAGTGTGAAGAGCTGAGCGTGGCCGGAGAGCTTTACCCTACATGATCTGAATGAAGAAGACACTGCTGCCGGCGATTGCGAAATATCGTACCCGGCAATGTCTTACAATCCTTAAGAAGGAATAATATGATGAAACGAGGAGAACAATTCGCCAACCTGCTAGCTGAACTGAGGGAGAAATGCCCTCTTGTCCACCACATCACCAACTATGTGACCGTCAATGATTGCGCTAACGTGACGCTTTTCATCGGTGCCGCGCCAGTGATGGCGGAGGCGCCCGAGGAAGTGGCAGAGATGGTTTCCCTGGCCAACTCATTGGTTCTCAATATCGGCACGCTACGGCAGGAACAGGTGAACGCCATGTTGATCGCCGGTCGACGGGCCAATGAGCTAGATATCCCTATTATTCTGGATCCCGTGGGCGCCGGGGCCACCAGCCTGCGTACGGAGACCGCCAATCGCCTCATGGGTGAGCTTAAAATATCCATCATTAAGGGCAATGCCGGCGAGATCGGCACCCTTGCAGGGTCGGGTGGCGTAGTTAGGGGAGTGGATTCCCATGGTATCAGCGGCGATCCTGTGGAAGCGACCCATCGTCTTGCTAACGCCACTGGGGCCACGGTGATCATGAGTGGACCATCTGATATAATCACCAACGGCACTCATACCCTTCTCGTTGAGAATGGAAACGATCTAATGGGGAAGATATCGGGCACAGGATGCATGGCCGCATCCATTTTGGGAGCCTTCGCCACGGTATCAGATGATCTTACGCTCTCGTCGGCGGCCGCCCTGTCCGCCTTCGGCATAGCTGGTGAGAGGGCCGCGAAAAGGGTTTGCGGACCTGCTTCTTTCAAGGTCGCCCTGCTTGACGAAGTGGCAGCCCTGAGTCCAGAGGACTTGAGAACGGGGGCAAGGGTACGGGAAGTGCAGGATTGAGACTGGACCTGTACGTGGTCACTGATGAGGAGATCTCTCGTGGCCGCTCTCATCAGCAGATCGCTCGACTCGCCCTGGCCGGAGGAGCGGATGTCATTCAGCTCAGAGCCAAGGATATGGATGGCGGGAAGATGTTTGAAGTGGCCAGAGAGATCAGGTCGCTGACGACGTCGGCGAGAGCGCTGCTCATCGTCAATGATCACCTAGATGTGGCACTGGCAGCCAGGGCGGACGGTGTTCATCTGGGACAGGATGATCTGCCCGTGTCAGAAGCAAGAAGGATATCCCCTCCTGGATTTATTATCGGCGCCTCGGTGGGATCGGTAGAGGAGGCAATAAAGGCAGAGAGGGACGGTGCCGACTACGTCGCCCTGAGTCCAGTTTTTAACACGGCATCCAAGGAGGATGCGGGGCCAGGACATGGGTTGGAAGTCATGGAGGTGCTGAAAGGGGCCGTAAGCATACCTATCGTTGGCATAGGGGGCATCACTCTAGATAATGTGTCCAAAGTCATCGCCGCGGGAGCGGACGGCATCGCGGTAATATCAGCAGTAGTATCCCAGGAAGACGTGACGGGGGCTGCCCAACTGCTGAAGGCGCACATCGAGATGGCCAAAACAGAAAGAGCGCCCATACAATAATGAAGTTCGCAGGCACTCGAGTGTACATCCGTGACTTTTATCCATCAATAGGACAATGCCTTCTTGACATGGTAGAGGATAAGGCAGAAGATAATAGAGTGCTCATGCCTGGTGGACTGACCCGGGGTGAGTTCGAGGGGTTGCGCGAAGACATACAGGAAATCATTAGTGAGCACCCCCGTGCCAAATTCACCTTCGTATTCATAGATGATGAGGGAAAGATCACCGAAGACCCCGATCAGGCCAAACGATATGGGTTCACCGTCCACGAGGATGACGCCTTGATCCACGAGGAGTTCGGCGAGGCAGACTGGGTGGAAAGGGACGTGCCATGAGTATACAAATAGACCTCTTCTATCATCGAAGCCATACTATCTTCAATACCAAAGTTTATTAAAGAGGGGCCTCTCATCGCCCAAACCTCACCTGGAGCGTGCATCATTGTTGAAGAACAGCTCGGCCTTGGACGCACTGTTCACTGGCAAATCGGCACAGGGCAGCTTACAGGCCTTCTTTTTCGAGAGGGGAGCCCCCTTCCGCCTGCAGCTAGAGTGCACGGCAGATTGCTCCGCCGACTGTGCCTACTGTTACGCTCGCATCATGGAAGGGAATGAGCCGCTTAGTTCTCGGGAAATAAGGGGTTTACTCCGACGGGCCGCCGCACTGGGCATCAAGCAGATCGACTGGATGGGAGGGGACCCACTGGAACGTCCAGACTGGATCGAGCTTATGCAGGCGGCTCGCTACGCAGGTATGACTAACAATCTATGGACCTGCGGGCCTCGCCTGAATGATGTGGTAACCGCCAAGAGGGTCATAGAGCTTACCCGAGATGGTTTCGTTTCCATCCATCTCGATTCTCTCAATCCCAATGTGCTACGGTCCATTCGCAAAACCTATGATCCTCAGCAAGTCCAGGATACCATTTCTGGCCTGGAATTGTTGCTCGAGGCAGGCAAACCCGCTCACGAGATTGCCAATCTAATAATGCTGACCGCGCACCATACTCCTGAGGATGTTAGAAAGACCATGGAGATCATGTACAGGAATCATCGCATCCTCACCTGCCTAATGTCCCTAAAGCCAGTGGATGAGCGGGGGCTGCTTTACGCCCACCTGCCAAGAGCAGAGGATGTCAATATGGCCTATCGCCACCGTGATGATATTTTCTTGGGAGGCCACAGTATGGGATGCCAAGACTTTCCCAAACAATATTGCGGCTCCTGCCTATTCATCTCCATGGATGGCAAGGTCTCTTCCTGTTACTCACTGCGTAGGACCTTGGGGAACGTTCGGGAGCAGGCTTTCGAGGATATTATACATGCCAACTCCTCATCCTTGTTCTACACCCCATATCGTGGCAGCGAACACGCCGCCTCCTGTACGGCCTGCAATAAGGATGCCTGTTGGGGATGTCGGGCCAATGCCTTCTATTTTGGTAATGGAGTCTACAGCGACGACCCCCTGTGCACCCACGCCCACTCTCGCACCGATAATTGCCCTTACTGAGTACTCAGTCGTAAAGCGTCGGTTCGAATACGAACTTACAGAAATTGTTCTTGGTGCCAAAGCACTCTGTCTGCGTCACCCCGAGCGGAATGCCAGTCTTGGAATCAAAAATCGACTCCAGAATGCCTTCGTTGAGTATGCATAAGGTCTTGCCGACATCAGGAAGGTCAGAACAATCGTAATCATCCTTGATGATCAGGGTGAGGGGGACCAGCGAGTAAACGTTCAGTTCGCCCAATTCGTGATGGGCATAGAACGCCTTGACCTCATCGACAAGGTCCTTGATCTCGGTAGACCTCATGTGTTTGGACAATTGGGCGCCTATCTGACGGCCAATGTCCTTGAGGACTGGATCCATATTTAGACCAATGGCCTCTACGCCGATGACCAGGGCTCGGAGCTCTCCCTTGAGAAAGGATGATGGCGATCCGATACTCTTGTCGATTATATTCCCAACCGCTTTGGTTAGGTCTTCGCGGGGAACGACCGAGGAACCAACCGGCTTGGAGACCAAATAGAATATCTTGCGGCGGTTGTCCGAAGGATCATCTCGCGATGCTACCAGTCCTTCCTTGACCATCTTATCCAAATGCACCGATAAGGTGGACTGGGCCTTTCCAGTCAGCTGCGCGATCTCGGATAGGCTGAGATCTCGACGCTGCAGTTCACTCAGAATCTTCTGCCTCACAGGATTGGATATTTGCTTCAATCCGGAACTCGTCGAATATACGTCGAGTGCGGCGACCTTTTTCATGGCTTCAGACCGTTAATCGCTCAGAGGTTATATTTAATTACCCGAACCACCCGAACATTCGTCTGCCCGATAGTACCAATATTTTTCTATAACTCATAAGAATGACCTCGTGGTTATAACATGCGTGTGATGATGGAAGATGAGAGTGAAAATATTAGGGCAGTCTGGCACGAGAACGGCAAGGTCCGTATGATCGACCAGCGTCTGCTCCCTCAAGAGTTCCGCATCATTGATCTTACCGATTATCTGCAGGTCGCTGAGTGTATCAAGAACATGACCGTCCGTGGGGCGCCTTCGATAGGGGCAGCCGCCGCCTACGGCATGGCTCTAGCCGCAGAAGGGGGCGTAGATCTGGATAGGGCAGCATCAGTGCTCAAGGGAACGCGCCCCACGGCCTATGATCTCTTTTATGCGGTAGATAACATGATCATCTCCTTGGAACGGGGCGACGATCCGATGGAGGCTGCTAGCAAGTATGCAGACCGTGTGATCGAACGCTGCCAACTCATTGGCAAGTACGGCGCGACGCTTATCCAGGAAGGGGCACATATCATGACACATTGCAATGCCGGCGCCCTGGCCACGGTAGATGTTGGCACCGCTCTCGCCCCCATACGCACCGCATGGAATGCGGGTAAGCATATCTTTGTATATGTCTCCGAGACACGCCCACGCCTTCAGGGGATGAAACTGACTGCCTGGGAGCTATATAATGAGGGTATTCCTCATGCCATCATCGTCGACGGTGCTTCCGGCCATTTCATGCGCAAGGGCGTCGACATGATACTGGTTGGTGCCGACCGCATTGCCTCCAATGGAGACTTTGCCAACAAGATCGGGACCTTCGACAAGGCCGTGTTGGCCAACGAACTGGGGATCCCGTTCTACGTGTGCGCGCCCATCTCTACATTTGATTTCTCCATCCCTACTGGAGACCACATCGTCATCGAGGATCGAAAAGAGGAGGAGGTTACCATGATCGGAAATATTCGTCTCGCCCCCGGAGAGTCTGCCGCACTGAACCCATCCTTCGACATGACCCCTGCGAAGTATGTCACTGGATTCATCACTGAGGCAGGTGTGCTGCGTCCGTCGGAGATAGGTCGGGTACGAAGGGTCAAGCTACAAGAAGCAGGAGAGATCTGATGGAGCTGGAGGCGAGGGGGCAGTTGGCCGCGGTTGGGAAGCTCGTCTATGAACGGCGGCTGACCTTTGGCAGCGGCGGTAACATCAGTTGCCGACTGGATCAAGATACAATGCTCATCACCCCATCTGGCACATGTAAAGGCATGCTCCAGCCGGAAGAGGTTATTCGTGTGAATATCAAGACGGGAGAGTATTGCGGCGCCAGAAAGCCATCCATGGAGACCCCTTTCCATTCGGGCATCTATCGCACCCGCCCCGAGGTAGGAGCTATTGTTCACTGCCATCCAATATCCTGCACCGTCCTGGCCGTGCTTGGTAGGAAGCTTCGGTCCGCCATCACTCCAGAGGGGCTGCTGGTCTTGGGGGAGCTCGTCCCATTGGTGGATTACGGGACTCCCGGGAGTGATGACCTGGCAGACAGGCTGATTCATCAGCTAGGCGATTCGAGGGCCTGCCTCATGAGGAGCCATGGCGCATTGGCAGTGGGCCGTGACCTTCTTGACGCGTTCAATCGTATGGAGACCATGGAATATATTGCCACACTGCAGTTGCGGGCAGAGGAAGTTGGCCGGCCAGAAGACCTCCCCGAAGAGGAGATCGCCCGCATTCTTAATATGGCAAAGTAGATACTGTGGGGGCGTTTGAGGTAGATTAATGATACTGGTCACCAAGTGGTTCGGGGTCTTCCTGGTTGATAGGGAGAAGGTTATCCGCCATATCCTATTCGAGAAGGAGCCGGTGGCCATCGCTGCCAAGCTGGCCAAGGTACAGAGGGGCGAGATACTCCCCGAAGAGGAAAAACTGGCAGTCAAGCGCATGAAGGTTGCCGAACCTCGCCTGTCCAGTCTGGGAAAGCCAATATTTCTAGACTCTTCATTCATCCGCTCCGAGGACTATGGCTATTCCCTCCAGCTCATGCAGAGATCCATGGTCGAGCTCGGTAAGATCCGGACAAGAGAACCGCTGCCTGCCGATCGATTCATTGTGCAGGCAGTCCGGGGAATGGATGATCTTATCGAGATGATCAATCTGATGTCAGAGCGGTTGCATGAATGGTATGGGCTGCATTTTCCCGAGTTGACCAATTACGCTCGGGATGAGCGCTACGCCGCGCTCATTGCCGAGAAAGGACTCCGGGAAGATATCCTGGACATCCTAGAGCTGCAGTACCTGGAGTCAGTCGGCGCTGAGTTGGAGGAGAAGGACCTCGCTGTAGTGAGAGGATATGCTGCCTCACTAGTGTCATTATATGAGGAGAAGCAGCGGCTGGAAGCTTATGTCGCAGATCGTATGGAAGACGTTGCCCCCAATATTTCTGCCATTGTAGGCCCCAGTCTGGGTGCCCGGCTGATATCGTTGGCCGGCGGGCTCCGCAGGCTAGCCTCACTCCCTGCTGGCACCATACAACTGCTTGGTGCAGAGAAGGCGCTCTTCGCCCACCTGCGGCAGGGCAAACGGCCTCCCAAACATGGTATCATCTTCCAGCACCCTACAGTGCATCGCGCCCCTTACTGGCAACGGGGAAACATCTCCAGGACGATGGGGGGAAAGCTCGCCATCGCCGCTAAGGTAGATTATTACAAGGGCGAGTTTATCGGAGACAAACTCAATGAAGACATCGCCCGGCGAGTTGAGGAGATACAAAAGAAGTACCCCGAACCGCCCAAGCGCTCACCTCCCCGAACGGGTAGATCAAAATACCCTGGTCCCAAAAAAGGCGGCAGGGGTCGCCCTGGCAAACAAAAGGGAAAGGGTAGGAAGCGAAGTTGAGCCATCCAGCGCCCCTAATGTATGGCCACTCCGCGTGATGCGTTCTTTGAAAATAAGTGATTAATTCATAATCCATACACAGAAAGGGGCCCACCAAATGGAGGTCTTTTCTGAAGTAAAATATTTAAGCCAGTGGTGATTTTCCCTATTTGATATTTATGTGGACTCAGGCCGAGGTCAGGGAGCTTAAAGTAGGGCGTTATATACTCATCGATGAGGAGCCCTGCAAGATCATATCCATTGATACTTCCAAGCCCGGTAAGCACGGCGAAGCCAAGAGTCGGATCGATGCGGTCGGTCTCTATGATGAGAAGAAACGTAGCGTCGTCTTTCCGGTGAAACGTAAGATTCAGGTACCCATGATAGACAAGCGGAAAGGGCAGGTTCTGGCCATTTTAGGTGACGAAGCCCAGATCATGGACCTGGAGACCTTCGATAACTTCACCATTGCCATCGATCCGGAACTGAAGGGCCAGTTGCAGCCTGGCGAGGAGATCCTCTATATGGTGGCGATGGGGCGGCGAAAGATCACTAGAGTCTGATAGGGAATTTCATGTCCATTCCAGGAATGACCTTCCTGGGCGCGGACTCAACCTACGAGGACGCCTCCTATGTCCTCGTCGGTGTGCCTTTCGACCGGAATGGTTCATTCCGTCCGGGCACAAAGTCTGCTCCTAACGCTATAAGGGAGGCATCCCACAACTTCGAGAAGTATCTTTTTGAGCATGATTTTGACCTCTCCAAGGTCAAGCTCCACGATATGGGAAATCTAATGGATTTTAGCTCTGCCCAGGATATGGCAGATTGTACTGGAGCGGTGGCCCAACAGATCCTCGCAGATGGCAAATTTCCTCTATTCATTGGGGGAGAGCACTTTATCAGCGTACCAGTCATCGAGTCCTTTCAGGACGTTGGGGTAATATCCATAGACGCCCACCTTGACTACCGTATAGGATCCAAGAGTCAGAGAGACAGTCATTCCTATACCACCCGCCGCGCCGCCGAACACGTGGGTCAAGACAACCTACTGGTATTCGGCGTGAGGTCTATATCCATAGAGGGACAGGATGGGGAGGATGCGCCAGAATACATCGACGCATATGCCATCGCTGAAGAGGGGGTGGAAAAGGCATTCAAACGCGCCCTCAACATCATCCGCAAGGATGATATTTACCTCACACTCGACATCGATGGTATCGACCCCGCTTATGCTCCTGGGACGGCTACGCCAGAACCTTTCGGCCTATCATCACTCGACGTCAAGAAGTGCATAAACATGCTTGGCTCCCGTATGGTCGGATTCGACGTCGTGGAAGTCTCCCCGCCGCACGACCATGGTAACACGGCCGCGCTGGGGGCCAGGATGATTTTGGAAGCCATTGCGGTCAGCTGGAAGTATCGCCGCTAACCTTTCTAAATTTTGAGCAGCTCAGAGAGTACAGCTTCGCATTCCTCTGAGTGCCTTATGGCGTCCCCTTCGGTCTTCGCCTCAGAATAAATCCGAAAGAGCGGTTCAGTTCCAGATGGCCGCACCAGCGTCCAGCCCCCATTATATATTATCTTGACCCCATCAGTGGTATCCACAGTCTCACTGCAATAATAGTCAAGCAATTCATCCAGTACCGTTCCCTTTCTCTCATCCGGACAGGCTATCTTACGCTTAACCTGACAATATTGCGGCACCTTGTCCACCAGAGCAGAGAGCGGCCCTTCCTTGGCCACGATCTCCAGAACCTTGGCCACCGTCATTGCGCCATCTCGACAATACTGGTGTTCCGGGAATATCAGGCCGCCGTTCTCCTCCCCTCCGAACAGCGCGCCTATTTCTATCATCTTCCTGGCGACAATGGGCGATCCAACACGAGTGTAGATTATGTCGCCACCAGCCCGCTTGACCACATCTTCCACGGCCAGAGATGATGAGACTGGAGTAACCACCGTGCCGCCGCCATTCTCCCTTACCATATACTCAGCCACAATGGCAAGCGACTTATCGCCGTACAAATAGCGTCCCTTATCATCAACAAAGATCGTGCGATCGGCATCACCATCATGGGCTATGCCTAGGTCGGCGTCTGAGGCCTTGACCAGAGCAATGAGATCTTGAAGATGTGCCTCAACTGGCTCGCTGGGATGGCCTGGGAATGTTCCCTGCGGATTGGCATTCAGTGTGATGGCGCGGACGTTGAGATCATTAAGTAGTAGGGGTGTAGAGATCGATCCAGCGCCATTGGCGCAGTCGAGGACAACTGTTAGACCAGCACCACGAATAGTATCGGCATCGACCAAAGAGACAATGTTGCGAAGGTATGATTCCACTGCCCCGCTAGCCCGGCACAGCCCCCCTACTCTCATCCAGTCACAGGACCGGAAGTCCCTGCTGAAGTAGATACGCTCGATCTCCTCTTCCTTAAATCGGGGCATCTCGGTGCCGTCGGAATCGATGCACTTGATACCATTGAACTCGGGAGGATTGTGAGAGGCAGTGATCATGACCCCTCCGGAGAGGCCATTTTCCTTAACATAGAACTGGACCGCCGGAGTGGGTACCATGCCCAGATCTACCACCTCGGCACCCGCAGACATCAGTCCACAGGACACCGCGCTCTTTATCATGTCGGCAGAGGTCCTTGGATCGTTTCCTATGGCTACTCTCCCCGTCATGAAGGTGCCTATAGCCTTCCCCAGACCCATGGCCATCTGGACATTCATGTCCTCATTTATGACGCCACGTACCCCATTTGTTCCAAATAGACGCATTTCCATGATACCTACCGAGCCCTGTGGGCGGCCGATACAATAAGAATATGAATTATATCGGCGACGTCCTTACAGCTGTCCGCGGAATTTTCTATACCATGTAACATGTCCCTGAGCAGGAATACTGCCCGGGGATCGGTTTCTGAGAATAGGATTTCCTTCTTTGTAGAAAAGTACATCTCATCGAGTACATGCTCTAGTCGCTCGACCTCACGCGAATAAAGATGAGCCTTTTCGTTGTTCACGCCCAGGCTCTCGATGCTATTCAGCAGCACCTTGGTTGCCTTCTCCAGCACCTTGGTCATCTTGGCGTAATCGGTCCACAAATTACGTGGCACCTTTACATCGGCCTCAAGGAGGAGCTGAAGATTCATGGCTGCTTCCTTGGCCCAGTCAGCGACGAAGTCTAGGCGGGAGATCATGCGCATGAGGTCCTCGCGCTCTCGTGAATCCATATCTCCCTTGCTTAGCTCTGCGCTGATCGATTCCTCCAGGTTATCCGCTTCTTTCTCGGCGAGAAGGAGGCGCTGAAGAGCATCCATGGCAGTCGCCTTGTCATCTCTGCACAGGGCGTGAATCGCCTTATTGAGCTCGGTTACGGCATC
>JAAYQQ010000045.1 GCA_012519255.1 Methanobacteriota archaeon
AGCCGACGCACCACTGCACGGTCCTGAGGTGACAGGTCGTCCAAGCATGTGGCGTTCTCGGGGATGCGCGGGACAGGCATGCCGGCGATCTCATGAGCTATCTTCTTGAGACTATCTGCTTCCCACTGATTCATCCTGACCGCATCCATGTTCAGAGCAGTGCAGTATACATTCTCCATGGGAAACCCTATGGCGTCGCACACTGCAGAGATATAATGCTCATATGATGTCGCCACAACGAAGGAGGACATGAATTCCTGGACGAAGCGCATGGTCTTCCTGGCGCCTGGCATGATGAGAATGTTCTTGCGCGAGAAATCAAGCATACTGGAGTCCGTGACCCCGTAAGCCTTGAGGAAAGGGAGGATTAGGCGGAGAGTGTCCCCAGCCTTATAGCCGGGCCGCTGGACCACATCGGCCAGGATATCATCGTACCGAGAGATGACCTTGAAGAGTGCACTCCCCTTGTCGATAAAAGTGGCACATAGTTCGAAGGCGTTATCGTTCTTGGTGATGGGCCCCTCTCCATTGGAGATGAGCTGCCTCCACCCCTCGTTGAGAACGTCCTCCAGGTCATCGAAATCCATGCTCACACCTCTCTGAACTGTCCGCCTGCAGCCTGGCGCCTCTCTCTTGATAGTCTATGAGAGCGCCCTATTTGGCCATGGCTAGGGCAAATATTACTGCTCTTCATGGAATTCATCTCCCCTGCCCATGCAGATATGCCCATCGGCTGATGAATTATATTTCCATTTTCACATATCATATTGACTCCTTGCCTCATTGCTCACATCTCCCGGGCAAACATATGTAGTAAGCGCTCATCGGGGTAACCTTCTCGACCATAGGAGGCAATGCTGAGAGCAGAGGCCGCAGAGGCTATCTGGCCACATGTTTCCAGGGATGCCCCATCAATGTAGCCAGCCAGGAAACCGGCGGCATAGACGTCCCCTGCGCCAGTGACATCAATCACCATGCTGCGTTTAGCAGGGATGATGAGCTCAGTGTTGCGAGTGACAATGACCGATCCTTCCGCCCCCATGGTGCAGACAACTACGTGCGGGCCACTCTCCAATAGCGACCGCGCCCCCTCCACCGGGCCCCTGCCCGTCATCAGTTTCATCTCGCGCTCGTTTAGGAATAGGATGCGGGTACGTTCTAGAATGGGCGCCAGCTGTCCGACGCCTCTCTGGGCATACTGCTCCCCCGGGGTGAAGGACAGATAGACTCGTTCGTCCAGATACTCTACGAGCCGCTTCTGGGAGGCCAGGGCGCTGTCTGCGGAGAATGATCCAAAGTGGACGAACTTAGATGAGTTGAGTAACTCAATATCTTCCTCAGTGAAGGAGAAAAAATCATTAGCATTGGGTAGCACGATCAAAGAGCGATCCTGATGGGCCAGGAGAGAAATGCATTTTCCACTGTGCTTATGCTTCTTAACCCGGCTGACATCGACACCTGACATGGATTGAAGGATGAATTTCCCTTCTTCATCACTCCCCACAACTCCCAGGAAAGCGGTCCGATATCCCAGCTTGGCAAGCGCATAGGTAGTGTTGGCAGCAGAGCCCCCTCCGCTCTGCCCCATCAGGCGGCCAGTCCGCCTGAGCTCCTGGACCATATGTTCAAACACTGCTTCACTCCCATAGGTCTTGCTGCCCGCTGCAAGTTCCACTCCTCCGACGCAGAGAGAAGATACCTCGTAAAGGAGATCTACATTGAGCGCCCCTATGCCCACCACATCCATACTATCTGCCTATGGAGATTGTAATAAAAAATGATTGGTCCGCCGGTGGGAATGTCTAACTCCCATCATTCAATACCTCTTCATAACCCGGTCGTGATCGCGTCGTACGGACACAGGAGGTCACTCTCATCAAGACCTCAGTTCTGAACTCAATTCAATAGAAGATGCGTACGACTCTAGAGACGGGATGCCTCCCTCATCATGGCATTGCTTCCCTAGGCTCAAATCTCATTATGGATGGCCGTGGAGAGGCACGATTTAATCTAGATGGGGTTGCGAAAGGCAGAATAAACACTCATCCTGCAGCTAGAAAAGTACTCATTGAGCCTGTGGATGGGATTGTCGGCCGCAGAGCCCTCATCACACATCGAAGAGGGCTGTAATGGATGGCGTCTTCTCATCTACTTCCAGCTCATGATAGGTTACTGCCTTAATCTCCTGCCGGGGAGCGTGTCTGTTTGGCTCGAACTCCTCTCCCCACGCCCGGCAGGTCAGCCGCTTGGGGGAGAGGGTCACGCTGAATCTATTCAAGGCGAGTCGCTTGGCGTCGAAGATGAAGAGAACCTCGGAGAGAAAGTTGTACAGTAACTCATACCTATCCTCTCCCTCCACTTCTATGTCGATCTGCTCATTGGGTCGGACGGAGGAGGTGTCGAGGATCTGATCCATCATGGCGAATGCAGCATTCTCGAAGCACTCCTCAACCGTCTGGCCGTATGCCCTGATCATAAGGTCAGCAGTATGCTCCAGGGTCTCGTACCTCATCACCTGGTACCATCGTATCCACTCGTTAAAAGGATTGGCCACCACTAAGGGAAGAATGCACCTGACTCTGCCCGTGGGCACCGTCGTCACATTAGGATTATAACTGAGACTGTGCATGCCACATCGTATGCGCATTCTAATAATCGGATGCGGGTCTATCGGCAGCGTACTGGCCAA
>JAAYQQ010000046.1 GCA_012519255.1 Methanobacteriota archaeon
GTATTATATCGCCCCTCCTGCCTTTACCTTGGGGAATATAACAGAGAATACATCCCCATCATGGAGCGCTGATTTCCATCTCGGCGGTGCGGTATCGCATTAAACCAAATCTACGGTCCAATCATTTCACGCGCCCTCAGGGGGCAAGTCCCAGCCTCACAATTACCTGGTCGGAACAATCCCATTCAGAATCCCAGAAGGTGCCGAGCAGCCCCATATGCATATGGGGCTCTAATTGACTTATATCTGGATAATTTAAAACTTACAATACTGTTATTAATCATTCTGAGCATAGCATGCTTGCTGGATGCTATGTCCAACCAATGTTCAGGAACTGTGGATTGATGAGCCATACTAAGTTTGTTGCAAGTTTACTCGTTGGTATTATGATGGTGGCTGCCCTGGCTGGCGTGGTCAGCGGCGCTGAGGAAGAGGACACATGCGCAGTCCTATTTGACTTCGGGAACGGGAGAGTCATGTGGGCTGATGTTCCCGTGACGGAGGGCATGAACGCGTTCAATGCCACTGTGGAGGCTGCGGAAGATCTAGGCATCAACATTGATGCCCCGAATGGTCTCGTAAGTAATATTGATGGTTACGCGAGTGCTTGGCCTGAGGAGACCTGGAATTTCTGGATATGGAACTCGATGGACTTGAAGTGGGATATCGCGATGGTGGGTGCAGCAGACATTTTGGTTGGTAAAAATTATGCAATTGCTTGGAGTTACGCTGCCTATAGGGATCCGAATCAGTTCATTCCGCCATATCCGCCGATTGCTTCTCCAGAGCACCGCTACCCCTGGACCAGCTTCCGGTATGACTCCTTGAATACTGGTCTGCAGGAGACTGCCAACATCTCTAATCCTATTCTGAGCTGGTCCGAGAACCTTGGTAACGGCGCCATCGATACCGCGATTATCGGTGCCAACGGATTGATCTATGCTACCACTGGTGGAAAAATGAACTGGACTTCTGGAGGCTATGACTCCAACTCTTCCCTATATTGTCTGGACACATCTGGTAAGAAGGTATGGAGCCAGGATATTGGGAAGGGATATCAAGTCGCCACTCCCCTGCTCTATGCAGACATGGTCATCGCGCCCTCCGCCGATGGCAAGCTGTATGCCTTTGACGCTGCTGATGGTACGACCCGGTGGACATCCGATATTTGTTCTGGCGTGATTACTGGTATAACTTCCTCACCAGTAGCTTACCTCAATAAGATTATAATTGCAGCTGGCAACGGTCAGCTCTATTCCATACATGCGAGCAACGGCACCCAAGATTGGAATGTTGAGGTTGCGACTAAGATATATTCATCTTCGCCCGCAGTCTGCAATGGGGTCGTCTATATAGGCGATGAGGACGGAAACGTCAGCGCATTCGCCGCCGATGGTTCGGGCGATATATGGTCCACCAATGTGAGCGGGATGGTCCGTGCCTCCCCCCTCATTGATACGGCCAACAATCAGATCGTGGTCACTTCTACCGGCGCCAACGGAAACATCACTGCTCTGAACAAGACCACCGGAGATACCATCTGGCAGACCGCCATTGGCGGTTCCTCGGCTTCGGTGGCGATGGCGTCCAGTGGTTACGTTGCTACAACTGCTACCCATATAATCATGGTAGACTTTAACGGGTAAGAGTTGTGGAAATACCCTCTAGGCGAGACCTTTGGGGGCGCGGCTCCTACTGTGGTTGGAGACACAATCTTCGCTGTGACCAATGAGGAAGCCAGCCGAGTGGTGGCCATGGGTCTCGATGGGAAACTACTGTGGGAAGAGACCCTTGAGCCTGCAAGCTATGCACTCTCTGCCCCCACCGTCATTGATGGCGTACTCTATGTGGCGTCTGATGAGGGCTATATCTATGCGTATTCCTCCGGAACCGAAACGGTCGAAGAAGAATTCCCTTGGCTACTCGTTGGCGGCATAATCGCCCTGGTGATCGTCGCTGCGGTCGGGCTAGTCTATTGGAATAGTAAGAAGAAGGGGATGTGATGAAGAAGAGCACGACAATAGCCGTCGCGGCCATCATCGTCATCATGATGGGGGCCCTCCTATTCATCTACCTCCAGGGAGGTGACACCGATGAGGTGGTGACTGCCGATCTCACCATCGAGATGTACGACGCCCCCGCCTCCATCCACCCCGGTAACCGGACGGTGTGGACTAACGAGAGTGGCACCTGGAAATATGTCACCGAGGCCAACAACGGTAACACTGTGTGGGTGTTCAAGAACATCACCAGTCGCTCGAACTGTTACGATCAGCTCCTGGTTGCCGCGAACATTGCCGGCTTTACCGTGACCACGGATAACCAGACACTTGGACTCCTCGTCACCGCAATCGATGACATATCAAACAATGATCCTAAAATCAGCGATGGCCAGAGAGCATGGCAATATCTCGTCGATGATGTCTATGCCAATCGTGCAAGCAATGTCTACTCCATTGACGAGGGCTCCAGCGTGGAATGGAGGTACATGATCAACCAGTTCGGCTGATGCCTATGTTGTTCCCATATCAGGATAAGGATTCCCGTATCCACCGACTGGACGCCAGGCCCAAGATGATCTTTGTCCTCGCGTTCTTCCTAATTTCCATCCTGATATCGGACATACTCTACCTCGCCGTGATGTTGGCACTCGTTCTTGCAGTGGCTGCAGTGGGCGATGTGATGGAGGAGACGCTAGGCCTGCTGAAGTATACTTTCTACGTGGCCATCTTCATTTTTATCTTCAGCATATTGTTCGCCCCGGCGGGGAATCGAGTCCTTCTCGACCTTGGCCTCTTCCGCGTAATGGAAGGCTCAGTCCTCTTTGCCATCAGCATGTGTCTGAGGCTTTTCCTGACCGTTGCGGCTTTTGCCATCCTCACATTCACGGTGCATCCGGACGACATGCTGCGCATACTGTCACGCTTTGGATTCAAGTCCATGACTGGTCTGTCGATCGCCACGAGGATGTATCCAACCATCGCTGCCGACTCCGATGAAATATCTGACGCCATGAAGGCTCGCGGGGTCGAGTTCGATGATGGCAATGTCATACGCAAGGCCAAGGCTCGCGCCCCCGTCATGATGCCCCTGCTCCTGAATTCGATGGAGCGGTCGATGGACATCGCCGAGGCCATGGAAACGCGGGGGTTCGGAGCCGGCCGGCGCACGCGTTACTTTGATGCTCCTCTTCTCACAAAAGATAAGCTATTCATCGTATCTTTCCTTGCCTCCATACCCTTCGGCCTGGCCATGTTTATGCTTGGCTATGGGAATGCCGATTATCTTGGAGGCGAACCGCTCTCCATCACGCTACTTGGTACTGCGGCAGCTCTCGTCGAAGCAGCGTTCTTCGTACCTATATTCCTGGGGGGCGAATGATGATCCGGCTGGACAATTTCTCTTTCGCTTATGCCGGTAACGAGAAGCCAGTCCTGAAGGGCGTCGATCTGGAGATACACGAGGGTGAGTTCGTACTCATCGTTGGCCTTTCTGGCTCTGGTAAATCGACACTCATACGTGCATTCAACGGGCTTATCCCTCATTTCTATGGGGGCAGAGTCAGTGGACGCGTCACCGTGGACGGCATGAACACCAGAAATGTCCCTCCGGCAAGGCTTGCCAGCACAGTGGGGATGGTATTCCAGGACCCTGAGAACCAACTGGTCATGACCAACGTGGAGAATGAGATGGCCTTTGGGCTTGAGAATCTCGCCCTGCCCAAGTCAGAGATGACCAGACGCATCGACACTTATGGAGAGTACTTTGGCCTGGAGCCTTTCCTCAAGCGTTTCATCCCTCAGCTGTCCGGTGGAGAGAAACAGAAGGTCGCCCTGGCCTCGGTGCTGGCCATGCAGCCAAAATATATAGTGCTGGATGAGCCAACCTCTCAGCTGGATGATGAGTCGGCCAGCCTCTACCTTGACTTCCTGTACAAGCTTAACCGGGAGAAGGGAGTTAGCATAATTCTTGTGGAGCACCGCCTGGAGCGATGCATGCACCTCGCTCAACGCGTCCTTTTCATGGAAGAAGGACGGATCATTGCCGATGGGATGCCTGGACAGGTAATGCCACACCTGCGCAAGAATAATCTCGTCGCTGACTTCAATCGTTCTGTTCCAGAGAACGGGCACGGGGAAGTGGTCCTGTCGGCCAAGGACATCTCCTTTGCCTACGATCGAGATGACGTCCTCAAAGGTCTCAGCCTGGAGGTAAAGCATCAGGAGGTCGTTGCCATCATTGGTGACAACGGCAGTGGCAAATCCACCCTATTAAGGCAACTCAACGGCCTGCTCCGGCCCAGGGAAGGAAAGGTCACCGTGATGGGAAAGGACATCGCTGACGTCACCACCGCCAGTCTGGCCAGGGATATCGGCTATCTGGGTCAGAACCCTAACAATTACCTGTTCGAGGAGACGCTCTGCAGGGAGCTGGAATTCTCCCTCAAAAATCTGGGCGTGTCCAGGGAGGAATGGGATGAAAGGATCACCTGGGCGCTCAGAATGCTTAATCTGGAGCAGTATCGGGATTCCTTCCCCAGAGACCTCAGCTGCGGCGAGAGGCAGCGTTCCGCCCTTGCTACGATCCTGGTGGGAAGGCCGCGCATCCTGGTGCTGGATGAGCCCACCAGGGGCCTGGACCACTGGAATAAGGCCCAGCTTGCCTATATCCTAGGCTCGCTACGCGAGCAGGGCATGACCACCATCATGGTAACACATGACTATCGTTTCGTGGCGGAGCACGCCACTCGCGTCCTGGGCCTGAGAGATGGGGCGCTGAGAGAGGTGCCCCTGGATAGGATCATGGGGCGAGTTCGCGTTTGTAGCAGGGAGGCGTGAGATGAGGGTCAAGTTCAGCACCATTATGACGATCGCCGCACTGGCCATGGCGGGCGTATTGCTCTACCTGGCCGTGTTCGAACCGCATATCCTGAGCGCATACGCTGCCTTCCTATCCTTCATCCTTTTACTCTTCATCATCGGCATCATCTTTGCACGGTTCGAGGAGTCAAGTCTCAGTTCGAAAGAGGTCGCCCTCATCGGCATCCTGGGCGCGATCATCGCCGCGTCAAGGATCCCCTTCGCTGCCTTGCCCAACATTCAGCCATGTACCTTTCTCATCATTACAACGGGAATAATCTTCGGCCCCCTAGCCGGCGCCATGGCGGGTGCCATGACTGCAGCGGTATCCAATATGTTCTTCGGCCAGGGCCCCTGGACAGCCTGGATGATGGTCGCATGGGGGATGGTGGGAATAGTGTCTGGATACGTGGGGCAGAAACTAAAGGACGATGTCACCGTCACTCACGTCGTGCTGTTGGGCGCGGTGCTTGGCCTGGCGTATAATCTACTGATGGATTTCAGTAGCTGGCTCACGTTCTACCGTGCTGTCCCTGACCTTCTAATCCCCACCCTGATCGCCGGCATCCCATATGGGATCCTGCATGTGCTTGGCAATGTCATCTTTGCCATGGTGCTGGGAAAACCTATCCTCACGCTCTTCAAACGGTTCAGGCGACGGACTCATATATCATACGGGCCGGAAGATAAGCCTAGTGAGGAATCATATGCTGCAGAATCTCTTGCCTCGCCTCCCGAATAAAGCTAGGCTGCGGAGCGGTCGCTGGCCATAGGTCCAAATAGGGTATCCTTTATCATTCGCCATAGGATGGTGTCATTTCATGTCTGCTCCTCAGTGGGATCTATCTGAACTGGTCGATTCGACCGAACTGGACCGTCTGAAGAAGGATCTAGAGGCCATGGTCGAGGATGTTCGGCGGTTCGCAGACCGCTACCGTGGCCGCATCGCCGACCTCGATCCCTCTGGCCTGAGAGATATGCTACAGGAGAAGGATGAGCTTGCGTTGCGATATGAAGGTCCTGAATCTTACTGCTCGCTCCGCTTTGCCGCCGACATGACGGATCCCGTATCCAACTCGCTTAACAGCGCTCTAATGAGGGCGGGTACCGAGGCAAGCCAGGCACTTGCCTTTGTCAGCATTGAACTGGGCAAGCTCCTCCTGGCGCGTCCGGAGCTCATTGAGGAACCCATTCTTGCTGACTACAAGCACTATCTGGAGAGGAGGGCCAAGGCGGCGCCGCACCTGCTATCTGAGGCGGAGGAAAAAGTCATCCTGGCCAAGGATCAGAATGGCCTATTTACACTCTCAAGGTTGCAAAGCAAGTGGCTCAGCACACGCACATTCGACGTCGTGATCGATGGCGAGGCAAGATCGTTGAGCATGGGGGAGGTATATGCGTATATGTATGACCCAGACCGGGCAACCCGTCGAGCGGTCTACGAATCTATACACACCACCATCCGCCGGGACGAGCTTCTATGGGCAGACATTCTCAAGGCCATTGTAAACGACCATGCGGCCATGTGCAAACTGCGCAGGTACTCATCCCCTCTTGAACCGAGCCTGTTGGTCAATGATGTCGAGGCCGATGCTGTGGA
>JAAYQQ010000047.1 GCA_012519255.1 Methanobacteriota archaeon
ACTGGAGAGGGGATAGATGAGCTCATGAAGACGGTCCTCTCCAGCGAGGTGCAGCGTTCTCCCTATGTGACCAGATATGATAGTCATATAGAGACTCGTCTGGAGGAAATGGCCCAGGGCCGCATATCCTCTGTCAAGGGATTCCCCATTCGAGGGGCCCTTATCAATCTCCTGGAGGGTAACGAGCTTTTCGCTGAACAGTTCTCTACAGGTGTCCAGGAGGATGTCGAGAAGTTTCGAGAGGTGTTCCGGGACTGCCACGGCGAAGACCTGGAGGTGCACATATCCCGTGACCGTTATGGTGAGGCGGGGAGATTGGCATCTCAGGTCATTGGTAGATTAGAGAGGGGGCCCACCCTCAAGGACCGCATCTCTGAATTGACCATCCATCCCTCCACCGGCATACCCATATTGTTTGCGGTGCTTGCAGGCATCTTTCTCACGGTCGTGTTTGTCGGAGGGGCACTGGAAGAAATCTTACTGGATGCATACATCGCCCTCACCAGCGATCTATTCGATGCACTGGCCGACACGATTGGCGGGACAGTGGGTGAAGTGGTGGCCGATGGCATCAACATCTCGGTGCAGGCCATCCTGGCAATAGTCATCCCTTACATTCTGATATTCTATCTGATACTGGGTGTCCTAGAGGACTCGGGGTACCTGCCCAGGGTTGTCATGCTTTTGGATGGGCTCATGGTGAAGATGGGTCTTCATGGGCGGGCCATAATCCCAATGGTCGTGGGCACCGGCTGCAACGTACCTGCCATCCTGGCCACCAGGACAATGGAATCGAGGCGACAGCGTATAATTCTCGCCGTCATCACCGTCGTGGCAGTTCCATGTTCCGCGCAGACGGTCATCATCATCGGGACGGTGGGGCATTATTCTGGCATTCTGTGGGCCGTGGCGATATATCTGATACTCTTCGCCCTTATCCTAATTCTAGGTAAGGTCCTCCACAAGGTCCTGCGAGCGGAACCATCCAGCTTGGCCATTGAGATCCCCGATCTATCCATGCCATCGGCGCGCAACGTCCTCATAAAGACCTGGATGCGGATCAAGGACTTCTTCGTCATCGCATTCCCCTTACTCCTTGTGGGCAGCCTGATCCTGGAGGCACTGATGCGATATGATATACTCGACGCATTGGTGGATCCCCTATCTCCCCTGACCGTTGGACTTCTGGGCCTTCCCCCGGTAATCATCGTGGCGCTGTTCTTTGGAGTTCTGCGAAAGGAAATGGCACTACAGATACTGTATGTCATATTTGCCATTGGCACAGGCGGGGATCTGTCCGAGGCCCTCAACCCGCAACAGATGTTTGTATTCGCGCTGGTCATGGCCACCTATATGCCCTGTCTCGGCGTCCTGGCGAGCCTGATCAAGGAGTTCGGGGTAAAGGCGGCCGTAGCGATCTCGGTTGCGTCCATCACCATCGCCTTACTCTTGGGAGGCGCGGCCAATCATCTGTTGAATCTGTTCCTATGAATGGGGCAACTGAGATATACCGGTCGCTCTGACACAGACTCGAGGCGAGAATGTGGACATCGTGGACAGATTAAGACGTGATCATGAGGAGATTCAAACCGCCTTTGCAGACATGCTCAACTCTGACATAGACGACGTTGAAAGCTATGGTCGGAAATTCATCGACCTTATGATCCAGCTCGAAGGCCATGAGCGGGCAGAGGAACAGACGATCTATGCTCAACTCCAGACAGATCTAGATATTCGTCCCATCGCTCTTCAGGCGATGGAGGAGCATCGCATATCTCGTATGCTCATGCGCGACCTATCTGATGTGAAGATAATCGAAGAGGTATGGCTTCCCAAATTGGTAGTGGTCAACAACATCGTATCGCTTCATATCCAGATCGAAGAGGGCAATGTCATCCCTCTCCTGGAACATCTCTTCGATAATTCTGCCAGGGAGAAGCTTGATCGTGATTTTGATCTGATACAGAAATCCACAGCCCATAAACTTCGAACATGAATCTGCGGGAAGTTCATCGCCCATTCACATTTAGCTCTGGCGAACTCCCAAAGAATTCCCTGAAGGAGTCCCGGCCAAGGGGAGATCTATGACAAACCTGGTCCCCTGTGTGTGATCTCTCGGTATCCGGTCCTCTACCCTAACTCTCCCTCCATGGCTTTCCACCAGCGATCTCACCAGGAATAGGCCAAGGCCATGACTGGTAAATCGGCCACCTCCTCGTTTGCGCTCAAATAACCTAGATTTGAGATCATCCGATATCCCGGGCCCGTCATCTTCAATTGAGATCATGACATGATAATTGGTCATCTGCCCGCGGATCCATATGTGCACTGGTCCGGTAGAATGCCTGATTGCATTATCAATGAGGTTATAGAACGCCTCTTTAATGAGGCCGGAAGTCTCGATAACCAATCCATCCAACCCTTCAATTTCAATATCCACCTTTCGGTTTGAGGGGATGGGCACGTCAGATATGACCTCTCGAAGGACCGTGCCCAGCTCTATCTCTCTCAGAGCATCATCCCCTCTCTGGATAATGCTTATGGATGCTATGAGGTCGGAGCTGTCCTGGAGGGCCTTGATGGGTTGACTCAGGAGGAATTCTGACTTCTCGTCGAGGCGCACCCGCTCGCGAAGCAGCTGAAGATATCCCATGGCTACCGCGTTGAGGTTGTTAATGTCATGGGTTAAGAGATCAAGATAAAGCTCCGAGCGTTCCTTGTCCAGACGAGCGCGCCTCTCGATCTCGCTCTGTCGTGTAATATCCTGGGCGATCACGACTCCGCCCAATAGTTCACCCTGTGAACTTATTATTGGTGCAGCGGAGTTGAGGACAGTCCCCTTCCGCCCATCGAAGCGGATGATGTCGATCATCTCGCTTGTCGTGGTCTCTCTTTTGAGCACTGCCCTGGCAAGATTCCAGTCCTCTGCCCGCAGGCGTATCCCCGTGTCGGCCCAGAAACCTATGAACTTGCTGTAGTCAGATATGTCGGAGATATCGATTTGGCCACCCCATATTTCAGTGGCCATGGAGTTGGTTTCAACGACTCTTCCATTGACATCGGCTATGAATACGCCGACAGGCAAGCTATCCAATGTCGCTCGCAGTCTTGCTCGCTCCCTCTCCAGGTCGATCTCGATGAGCTTCCTCCCAGTAATATCTACAATGGTGGCCACTCTGGCCGGGCGGTCCTGGAAAATTACCTTTCCTCCACGGGCCTCCACCAGCATCTTCCGTCCATCAAGTGTTCGGAGGGTGATCTCATAGGGCTCGCTTCGTTCTTCCGCTGCATGTTCGCGTACCCGTTCCACACACTCTGGCTCTGTAAAATCGAGAAAGTTACGTCCCACCAATTGGGACTCGATTCCGCCCATAAGCTCGCAGAATGCGCGATTGGCGTCCAGGATGATTAGATCGGAATGGATGAGGACGCCTTCGAAGGATGCGTCAGAGAGGACCTGATATCTCTGCCCACTCTGCCTGGCGATACGCTCTGCCTGTTTCCTTTTGGTAACATCTAGGACGATGGAGTGCAGAAGCTCCCGCTGCTGTATGCGTATGGGTCTGCTATACACTTCAACGTCGCGAACCTCTCCAGAAGCGAGGCGATGGCGGAAGTAGAATCGCCCCCCACCCTCCCTCAGCGCGATGCGCATGTTCACGTACATCTCCTCGCGAGACAGGACGTTGAGATCGGAGATAATCATGGAGAGCATAGTCTCTCTATCATAGCCATAGAAACGGGTGGCTGCCAGGTTGACGTCGACGATGCGGGTAGAGTAAGGTTCGATAAGCATCATGGGCGTCAGGGCGTGCATGAATAGCTTGGAGTAGAGTCCATCCTCCTCATCGGAAATGATGTGGGAGGGTGGAGAGGTCATCTTTCCTATGATGAGGGTCTCCCGTTCTCCGAGGGAGATGATCTCGTATTCGCCACCTTCTCCCCAGCTGAAGGTTATGTATCCATTCTGTAAAGCGGCAAGTCTCTTTTCTTCAAACTTCTTGGCAAGGGGATGGTCAAGTTCCTGCAGTATGAGCTCTCGCTTGGCCAGTTGGTCCAGCGCTTCCATGAATGCGGAATTATGCTCGATTACCTTGCCCTGGCCGTCCACAAGTGCATATGTAATGCACCGGCTATGTCTCAAGGCCTCCCTTAGGTCCCCTATCTTTCCCATCTTCACAGCATCGGGCGTCTCCACGCTATTAAGCCTCCAATGTCTGCTAGTTACTAGGTCGGAAGGTCTGGTAATTGAACTTTAGTGCATGCAGGTCAGGGAAAGGAGTTCTAGAAGCTGATCTTATCCGATGACGCCTGTCAATTTGGCCCGGCGTCACCGGAGTGCCGTTAGCTCCTCTCAGGTATGAGCGAAGTATGCTCGTATCGATGGAGCAACATCTTCAACCCTGACGAAGCCAAAGCGCTCGAACTGGATGACCTCTCCGATCGCTGAGGCGGGAATGGGCTCGGCGACCCCATCCTTGCTCGCGCCATCGGGGAGCAATACCTTGGCGGGGATAGCTCCTGGAGGGGCCCAGTGAGCAATTTTCCAGCCCTCCTTGAGGACGCTTATATCGTTGCCTGCATAGACTGCCTGTCCGTTCTCCCAGCGCAGGTTACAAAGGTCCTTCAGTCGGACCGTCCCCCGCTCTTTGAATCCTTGCAGGTCCTCACGGGTCATGAAAACGCTCAAGGGGCTGGTGAGACTATGGTCTCTGCAACCGCGTTCCTTATGGTCTGGGTGCAGCGGACAATGCGCCTCGATCCGATCCACTCCGACGATGTCGATGCTCTCGGCATCCCAGACAAAGAAGTAGCGATCGGCAACCTTATCCACGATCTGCTTGTTGAACGCATATAGATTGTCCCAGGAGAATTCGATATCAACTTCCTTCATGCCGACATCTACCCAGTAATTTCGGATGGCCTCGGCCTGTATGCCTCTCCGTGCCATCGCACGGACAGTGCCCAGGCGCACATCATCCCATCCAGAGAACTTACCGGCTGATATCCCCTCCCTTATGGTGGAGGTCTTGAGAATGGAATCGGGGATGGAGACCAGGCCATAGTGGAAGTACTGTGGTTTCTTCCATCCAAGATAGTTGAAGATATACTCCTGGCGCAGAGTATTATTGAGGTGATCTTTTCCACGGATTACGTGGGTGAGGCCCAATTCGTGATCATCCACTGCTACCGAGAGATTCATCATGGGATAAACCGTGTATCTGGTCCCGGTGCGAGGATGGGGGACCGAATCGACGATCCTTAGACCGACGAAGTCCCGGACGGCAGGATTTGGATGATGTAGATCGGTCTTCACGACCAGCACTGCCTCCCCCTCAGAGAAGTGATGGGAAAGCATCTTTGAGAACAGCTCGTGGGCCTCTTCTGGTGTTTGATCATGGTGTGGGCAGGCCCTGCTCTGTTCCTTGAACTCGCGCATTTGTTCGGCCTCGCAGGTACACACGTACGCCTTCCTCAGATCAATGAGGCGGCGGGCTACATCGTAGTACAGCTCGAATCTATCGCTCTGTATGACCGTCTCATCGACATCCACGCCCAGCCACTTGAGATCCTCCGGGATCATCTTGTATGCGTCAGGGTCGATCCTGTCAGGATTCGTGTCTTCCAGCCTGTTGATATATTTCCCTTTGTACCGCCTGACATATTCATCATTGAGTATCGCGACCCTGGTGTGGCCGAGATGCAAGGGACCGGATGGCCCGGGAGCCATGCGCATGACCACTTTCCCCTCCTCTGCGAAGGGCAGGTCGGGTAGTGAATTCTTGCGCTCACACTTGGTCTTCTCGAGAAGGGAGGGATCTATGGCCTCGGTCATGCGGCAGATGTCGTCGAACGATAGAGAAGATACTTCGAGGCATACCTTTTTTGTCGCAGCGGATACCTCCCTCGCCCGGGGGCGAAGTTCAGGCTGTTCGGCCATAACCTTCCCCATGACTGCCTTGGGATTGGCCTTGCCCCCATAAAGAGCAGCGTTCTGCAGCGCATATTTCCTAACGATCTCATTTATCTCGACGGACATCGTGTGGCCATTGCCCCCTTCTCTTTTCTACCTTTCGACCATGTGGCCCAGATATTGTAGATGCCCAACTCGCAAAGAGGGCCAAGTTCCCTGGTGGGCCGGCGTCGAGGCTACTCCTTCTTGGGCAGCGTAATCCCCGTTCTGGGGACCATGCATCTGTAACATGGACACTTGCCCTCGGGTCGATGAGACACTGCATCGGTTCAGCTCATGAACTGCAATGAAGTCCATGACAGCCACATCTTATTCTCCTCATCGCTGCTCTTGACACTCGAATTTGGAAAATGTTCTCGCCATCGATGCAAAATCATACCGATATTGTGAATCACTCCCCCCCATAGGTCGCAGCATCTGCTCGAATTTGAGGAAGAGGTTAGCCACTTTTTTCTATAGGGCTGCCACCTCAATAGTGAGGAGCAGATGGCCTTATACAAGACAACGATCAGTGACCAAGGTATTCTTGGCTGAAGTCCGTGCAACAGCGTAACAATAGATGGGGGCCGCCTGTCCCCATACTACTATCCCTTCTGTTAAGACGAACGTTGAAGACATGTTCGATGACACTTGCCGCTTATCTGTAACAGTATTGTTTGAAAGGGATCAATCAAAGAAAACTGTATTAGATACCCTCAAAATGCTCTAACTTAGGCCATTGAATTAATATGCTCCTTTCCGATTCATATAATATGGCATTTAGGAACCTCCTCGCCGAGATGAAGGACATCACCGTCGTGGACCGCCCAGTCAATGTTGATCTTGAGGTCTCCCGACTCCTCGCTCAGGACGTCACTGCGCCAATCCTGTTCAAGGACATCAACGGCATGCGTGCTGCTGGCAATATATGGTCAACTCGTGATCGCATCGCCGCCGCCCTTAAGATATCTAAAGAGGAGCTGATGTCTAAAATGTTGGAGGCCCTATCTTCTCCGTCAGATCCTCGACAGGTTGACAGCGCTCCCTTCCTGGAAGATGTGAGGGAGGAGTTCGATCTGACCAAGCTGCCCATTCCACGCTACTATCCTGGCGATGCCGGCCGTTATGTGACCTCGGCTGTGGCGGTGGCTGAGCAAGATGGGAAAAGGAATTTGTCCTTCCATCGCATGCTTTTACTGGATCAGAGGAACTTTGCCTTACGACTTGTTCCAAGGCATCTTTACACCATGTGGAGAAATGCCCAGGCAAAGGGAGAGGATCTTCCAGTTGCCTTCTGCATGGGACTATGCCCCCCTGTTCTCCTAGCCGCGGCCACATCTACCGATTTCGATACAGATGAGGCCAGGATAGCCTCCAGCCTCAAAGAGAGGACCGTAGGGGGCCCTCTTGACCTGTTCGAATTGCCCTCTGGATTGCGTGTCCCGGCGCAGGCGGAAGTGGTTTTTGAAGGACGCATCACCTCCCGCATGGTCGACGAGGGGCCGTTCGTGGATATAACTGGAACCTATGACAGCGTCCGGCCAGGACCGGTATTCGAGGTCGATCGCCTGTATATGCGCAAGGACCCCATATTCCATGTTCTATTCCCTGGAGGCTATGAGCATTTCCTGCTCATGGGTCTGCCCAGGGAGCCGGTGATCTATCGCACGGTAAACCAGGTCGTCCCCCGCGTCCACGCTGTCCGATTGACTGAGGGAGGATGTTGCTGGCTCAATGGCATCGTATCCATCACCAAGAACAAGGAAGGGGATGGGACCAATGCTGCCCTTGCTGCCCTGACTGCTCACCCATCCATGAAGAAGGTTGTGGTCGTGGATGAAGATATTGACATATATGATGACCGTCAGGTAGAGTGGGCCGAGGCTACGCGGTTCCAGGCGTCCAACTCTCTCACCGTCATCAACAATGCCGCTGGTTCCTCACTTGACCCCAGCGCAGACGGTACGACATCCAAGGTGGCCATCGATGCAACCCGGCCGTTCGGTACCAAGAATTTCAGCCGCGCGGTGCTCTAGTATCATCAGATAAGCGTGTAAGGGGTGCGTCTCGGCAGGGGCGTGCCCCCCATCGCGCGTGTGCTTAAGGCGAGAGGCTCATGGGGTGAAAGGAGATACTGTTGAGAATGAAGTCCCCTGGGGGCCAAATAATCTCCTCCTGCGAAGTCGACCGTCCCTGACTCCACCTTACTCGTCGTTCTCCCCCATGTAGTCCAGTTCAGCTGTCAGGAACACCAGTTTCCGATGCATCCTCATCATTGGCACATTCAGGTCTTTGGGAGAGGATCTCACAGCTAGGGATGTGCCAGGTGAATATTGGTCAGATGTTCCAATGCCCAATTGCAAAGTTCTACGCTGCATTGATAACATTTCGCCCCCCCCAGTAGCATTCTGATGGTGAGGCATCTTCGATTGATTGGCAGTCTAACCCTCTCAAAGGGAGGCAGAAAATTCTTCTGAGGGATGCATGCGCTCACGGAGCCACGCCTTTGTTAAAGAAGCCCACTGGCGCCAACATGGTGGGAAGTTGACTGTATTTGGTCAAAGAGTGCTGGATAGGCCTTAGGGGGCGTATCTTCCCTGGCCTATATGATCCAGCACATTACTCATCTGAGCAGCTAGATAGATCTAACACTCTCTCTGAGGGCTAGAGCAGTATCATGGCTGCCAGATGTGACGACCCTTGAGGCTCACTTGGACCAGCGTGTCTCCCTTAGGTCTATGGTCTCATCCCGGCCCTTGCCAACCGAGACAATACCTACCTTCACACCGGTGCGCTGCTCGACATAGGTGATGAAGTTGCGCATCTCTTCCGGCAGGGCGGAATAACCCTTGCGACATAGGGCTACGGTATCCTCTGACCATGCCTTCCAGCCTTTCAGCTCCTCATAGATGGGACGGGCACGCTCCAGCTTGGCAATGCTGCCCGGGAAATTCTCCACCCTCTGACCATCGATCTCGTAGGCTACGCATACCTTGATGGTATCCATATCGTTGAGCACATCAAGCTTGGTCACGGCGAGACTCGTCAGGCCGTTCAGCCGGACGGCGTGCCTCACCACTACAAGGTCAAGCCATCCGCATCGTCGAGGCCTTCCCGTGGTGGTCCCGAACTCCATGCCCTGGTGAAGGAGTCTTTCTCCCACCTCGTCCTTTAACTCAGTGACGAATGGGCCAGCTCCTACCCTGGTAGTATACGCCTTCATGACGCCCACGACCTCCTCTATCATTGAGGGTGGTATGCCTGCTCCAGAGCAGATGCCGGCAGAAGTGCAATTGGATGATGTCACGTATGGGT
The DNA here is from genome assembly GCA_012519255.1 of Methanobacteriota archaeon. Classification (GTDB taxonomy): domain Archaea; phylum Thermoplasmatota; class Thermoplasmata; order Methanomassiliicoccales; family Methanomassiliicoccaceae; genus DTU008. The sequence goes on from JAAYQQ010000047.1 coordinate 9,269, forward strand.
AGGTACCATAATCGATGTCCAGCATGGTGCCCTGAGCACCTTCGAACATGACTCTCTTCCCCTTTTGTATGGCGTCATAGATGATGGGAGAAGTGTCGACGATATGATTCTTGTAGATCTTACCGTAGTCTAGTAATTTCTCCAGGAGCTCCTCCTGATCAATTTCCAGGGGCTGTCCAAGAGACTCGGTCAGTCGCTCCTTGAGAGGCAAGATGCTCGATAGCCGCTCACGTAGGTACTCCTCGTCAAGCAGATCGCCCATGCGGATGCCTGAGCGGGCCATCTTGTCCGAGTAGCACGGGCCGATACCACGACCAGTTGTCCCCACGCCCTTGCTGCCACGGGCCCGTTCCTCCGCCCCATCAAGGAGGCGGTGATATGGCATGACAATATTGGCACGATCGGAGATTCTCAAACCATCAACGGCCCGGCCGGACCGCTTCAATCCTTCGATCTCTTTACCCATCTCTTCGCAGTCTATCACTACGCCATTACCAATAACCGATATCACATCAGGACGTACCATTCCAGACGGGAGTAGATGGAGCGCAATGACCTCCTCTCCGATCTTGATAGTGTGGCCGGCGTTCGCGCCACCTTGAAACCGAACGACCATATCGGCACCTTCGGCTAAGTAGTCAGTTATTTTTCCTTTCCCCTCGTCGCCCCATTGCGTACCAATGATCGCTAACGTCGGCAAGATGACACCGATTATAGTCAACAGGTTCAATTATTTCAATGATGCCCTGACACTTCTCCTGCAATGTCCCGATATATGGCCAGCACATCATTGAACTCGAGGTCGGTCTTGAATGCGGTAGGGGAAAAATGGGTGCGGGATACCTTTCCTGATGCCCCTATCTGTTCCAAAAGCCTATCCATTCGCGGAGGGGACATATGTAACAGAGAGGATAACTCGTCATTCTCATAGAAGAATGGGATATCCACTTCCTCCCTCCATAGCTTGAGATACTTCTTACATCTTGCAGCAGCGGCAAGGGTCTCATCTGCATTCATATCCTTCAAGATCTCGGAGTCGTGCAGTGGCCCCAACCATAATGGTCCAGCCGAGCGGTGGGAGATCGGCTCCATGCTCACTGTAGTTTTTCCAGTGGTTTTATCATATTCAATATAGCCGAGCTTTCCGAGAGCTGCATCTGCGGCGGCTCCACCCTCTTCCATCTGCAAATAGGTGCGGAAATAATGGTCAGCGTAGAAGGATAGCAGGCAGCGTGCTCCACGATCTTCCTTGGCCGCTTCTTTTATTAAATGTCCGATTAGAATGCGAAGGCCGGTCTCATGCCCAAATGGCGAGCGTACAGACATCGCATCATATCTTCGTAAACATTTGCGAGGATGGGCGCCTGCGAGCGGAGCAGTGTCTGTAGCAGTTATGCCCAGGACGCCATGTCTCTTGACCGCCTGCATGGCTGCTGGAATGAATGGGACAGGGGATCCAAATGGATCAATGTCAATGTAGTCGTAAGCCCGGCGGGCCAGCAAGCTTCGGAGATCATCATGACTGGCCTGGCAACTTTCTTCCAGCCTATTAAGGGCGATATTGGCTGATATGTACTCCACGGCCTCAGGGGTACGGTCGTTGGCGGTAACCTTCATCCCGCCACCGATCTCTCGACCCCATCTCACCGCCCTTGCTCCTGTACCTGACATGGCGTCGAGGGCTGACTGTACAGGTCTGGCGCGTAGCAACATCACCGAGACGTCGCGGTTGAAAGCCATCTGAGAATTGAAGAATACCTTTCCTATACGCTTTCCTGGCCCTCCAGAAGAGTGTACTGCCGGTACGATAAGGGAAGTCTCGCCCTCATTTATCTCTACAGAATCCGGAATGCTCAAAGGAGCTCTCCCTTCATCAGTTTCATGATCTTATAGGGTAATAGATTACGATTGATCGGCGTCACTTCGAGTATTCGAACATCGTCCCGCCGCCTAATATCCTGGAGAAGAGGGTTCCGAGATTTTTTATGGAGAGTTAGTATGAGGGGTTTTTCGACTTCTAATGCTAACTTGACGGTATCTATGAATGCCTGGGATTCCACTTCCATCCGGCCTACTTCGTCGATGACGATGACATCAGAATCCTCAGCCGCCTTGAATAGTGCCTTGACTCCTACAGTTTCCAGCACACTGAGATCTACTCCGAACTTACCCACCGTGAACTTGGAACTAATGTCGACATGGGCGAAAACACCCTTTTCCTTGCTCTGCCAGTCGATGATAGAGAATCCAGTACGCTTCCCTCCTTCGACGATAGGCTCGGTGACCATGCCTCCAACCTCATGTCCCTCGGCCTCGAGCATCTCTATGACCTTTAATAAGGCGTGAGTCTTGCCTGCTCCGGGCAAGCCTGTTATGCCAATTTTTATCTCATTATTCATCATGTCACCATTGCAAATGCGTGACCCTGGCCTTTTCGAGAGGGAAACGGATGCCAGCCCGTATGGGCGTCTTTTCTTAATTACCTTTTCTAAGGTTGCAACTCACTCCCTCAGGCCGGGTCGCCTTTATCTTAGTAGAAAGTGTCCATCAGCGTACTGATCTCCATAGCTTGGGTATGGCCAACCATCTATGACTGGCATGCGTGTATGACTGCCTCGACATCCCCAAGGGAGATGAAATTCTCGTAAGGATAGGTGTGGGGAGTTCCTTGGCGTTAAGGGAGGCACTCTCGCCACATCCGGAGAGCAATGTTCCCTTGCTCGTAAAGGACACTATTCTGAAACTATCTGTGAATTTATCGAACCCGCCGATGTTGATGTTACGGCCCTGGCCCAGTTCTTCGCGGGCCGTCCTTTCCAGCTTATATAGCCTGGCAGCAGGGTATTGCTTGGTCGTGCTGCAACGGCAGGTTCCCATGCCCGCCCTAATGGTGAGACTGATTGATAAATACTATCCTTCTCCTCAAGTTTTTATCGCCTATAATATCTTGCATTATATTCTTATTGAGCTTCTACCCTCATGCGCAGTCTCTAATCGGTTAGTTGAAGTAGGTATTAATGTAGAGTTGATCGAAGAGATGATGGTGGGGGATATTCATGCTCAAGCGGAAAGGATGAGATCAACAGTAGAATGAGATGACAGTAGAAAATGAAGAATAAATTAGGTAAAAGATTAGACTCCTCCATCCCCCCATTGTTAACAGAGCTGGATGACTGAGCGAGCCCTACTATATCATTCGCTCAGAGGTATTGAACCAGATCGGCAAGTGCCTTGGTTGGTTCTTTGGCCTTGACCACGCCTGAGGCCAACAGAACTCCGTCGGCACCCAACTCCACCGCCCGCTTGACATCGCGGCCGGTCTTGATTCCTGCGCCACATAGGACCCTAACATTCTCGTCGATTCGCTGGACCGCCTTTACCGTATGCTCCACAACCTCAGGCTGGGCATCGGTTACGGAGATGTTTCCACCAATAAGTTCGGGTGGTTCGACAGCGATGAAATCAGGACCTAGCGATGCCGCCCCAGCAGATGTAGCAGAAGTGTCTGTACAAACCACCGTGGTGAGATCATTCTCACGACACATGGTCACCACTGCCCCGATATCGGCGAGTAGGAGTCGATGCTCGGAATGATTTATGAGTGAGCCTTTAGCTCCTGTAGCCCTGATGAGCTCGGGAGTCAGTCGGCCAGTGGCCGCACCGGGCCGCCGGGCATCTACATGCTGCGCGTAGACAGGAATGGTGGCGACACGTGAGATCTCACCAAGAGATGTGGCAGGGGGGCATACAACAATGCTCACTCCTGTTTGCTCAGCCACTTCCTGGCAGGCCTCGGCCAGGCGGAGGGCTCCAGCCCCTTCCACCTCGGCATAGGCCTTAAAGTTTACAATGACTGCAGGAAGGCGTAGTTCACTCAAGTTTTTCCATCCTTTCCCTCAATTTATTGAGGACGGCAGGGCGAGTGGTATACTCCATCTCCTCAGGCCCCAGCACTGCAGGCATGAATGGCCCATGTCTCCGCATATAGATAGATGCCTTCACTGCGCCTCTCCGGGCCTCGTCCCAGCAGCTTCCCGCGAAGTAGTCCACGGGCTTGTGGACGCCAGGTTTGGAGTTGGGATCTTCCAGTCCCTGGAACATGCCGTTGCTGACCATCATGCCCAATGCCACGATGCGGGGCGGACCATCGAAGAATACAGGGTCAGAATCCTCGACGGAACAAGGATACCAGCCCCCATAGTGAGAGCCACGCATCCAGCCTGCCACCAGTGAGGGGAACATATATGGCTGGAGAACTTCACCCACTGCAGGGAGTCCGCTCTGGGTGCGGCATACGCAGACGGGATCGTCCTTACCCACGTACTTGCCAGCAGAGATATTCAGCTTCTCTGTGGATACTACCGCGCCTATGCCGATGTCTTCATTCTTGCTCCATATTTTCTTGATGGCGTAGCGAGTGGTATCGCCCAACAAGGCGAGCATGTCATACATCTCATCGGGAGAGGACATGACCACCTTCTTGGAGTCGCATACATCCACGATCTCGAACTTGAACCCCTCATGGGCGCGGGGATCGATTATCAGGCCAGTCGTGGTGAATGGATCCATGTAGGTCCGACACAAGGGGAGGGAGAAAGAAGAAGGCTCGGTCTTGTCGGCCATGAAGAATACCATGGGCTCGGCGCCACGCTCCTTAAACTCCATCTCCGCCGCGCCTGGGCCAGCTCCGCGGATATTGCCCGAGAAGGCATCAGTTAGAAGGTCTTGTCCAGCAGCGTAGAGCTTCATCGAGCGAGCAACCTTGGTCGCATCCATGAATGCTTCCCAGCATAGGCCGTGGATATCCTTGCTATTCTCGCCGCGGTTATGGGTGAGATATAAGTTGATATCATCCCCGACTCGGGTAACATAATAATCGTTGATTGTTCCGGCAGCGACGCCATCGGCGAGTCTTTCCTCACATTTCTTGATCATTAGCGGGTGAGGTCTGGCGTGACCGCCGACCGATCCAACGTCTGCCTTTATGACTGATACAGTGATCCTATCTGACATTCCTATTCCCCTGGGTATGTCGTGGAAATATTGCTTACCGTATAAATACTTAGCAACACACGACCACTCGTCTCCCGACTATATTGGTATAGAAAAGAGGGCGGCCAGTAAATAATGGAGAGAATTGCCGCTGACATTCGTCCAACATTCCACTAGCCCTAGGCACTATCAAATAGCTACTCTCCGATGAATTCCCTGGCCATTGTAGTGGTCAATGGTCTTCAATCATCCCTTCTCTTATTTCCTACCATTATATTTTGTTCACAATGATGACTTCTTCCGGGCAAACATCGGCGCCTTTTTTGGCGCATTCATACATTTCATCTGGCACCTCGCCTATGGCCGAGTCCCCACCGACACGGTATTCTTCCACGATCTCTGAGGTACCGTCGTCACCTTCCATATATACCTCAGGGCACTCATCATTGTAGCATCTCCCACATTGTATGCAACCTTCTTGATCGATCTCGACTCTCACGGTCATGAAGATATCTAAGGCAGGGGCGGTTTAATTATTCTTTGCGGTCCTTCGGTCACAGACATTAGTTAAATACCCTTCCCGCCATCCCTGGCCCGGTATATCGATGAGTACGGTCAACAACAGAAACTCAGGGAACCTCACCCCCGCAGATGCGGAGAAGGAGGTGATGGTCCAGGGTTGGGCCCAGGATATTCGCAACCTGGGAGGCATTTCATTCCTTCAACTTCGCGACCGTCATGGTATTGTGCAGATCACGGCACCCAAGAAGAAGACCGCACCTGAGATCATGGAGATCATGGCTTCGCTGCCCCGGGAGTCAGTAGTGAAGGTGACGGGGCTGGCAAAAGCATCTAAGCAGGCTAAGGGCGGAGTAGAGGTCCTACCTTCCAACATAGAGGTACTCTCCGCTGCGGCGTCTCCTCTTCCAATGGGTGTGATCGATAAGGTCAACGTAGAGGCGGACACTCGTTTTGATCATCGCTTCATGGATCTGAGGAAGCCCAATGTCAGAGCGGTCTTCGAAATCAAGTCCCAGGTTCTCAGTCTCATAGATCAATATCTGGTGAAGAATGGATTCACAGAGGTGTTCACACCAAAATTGGTGGCCTCTGGAGCCGAGGGAGGAGCGACGCTCTTTCAGTTGCGGTACTTCGATCAGACTGCCTATCTCGCTCAGTCTCCTCAACTGTATAAGCAGATGCTCATGTCCGCAGGCTTGGACAGGGTATTTGAGATAGGGCCTGCGTTCAGGGCCGAACCATCGGACACGGTGCGTCACGTCTCCGAGTTCATTTCATTTGATGGTGAGATGGCCTTCATCGAGTCTCAGCGAGACGTCCAGCAGATGATCGAAGGATGCACTCAGGCAGTTATTGCAGGAGTCATGGAACGATGCAAGCCTCAGCTGGAGATCCTCGGGGCAGAGGTGACCTTACCCAAGACTCCCTACCCCGTGCTGGCATACGAGGACGCCGTGGAGATGGTTGCCGCAGAAGGTATGAAGGTCGAACTGGGTGAAGATCTTGGCACAGAGGGAGAGAAGCTTCTTGGAGAGATAATGTCACGCCAGGGCAACGATATGTATTGGATCCAAGAATATCCTGAAGAGGCGAAGCCATTCTACATTATGGAAAAGGATGGCAGCCCTTACTCATTCTCCTTCGATCTTGACTACAAGGGCCAGGAGATATCCTCGGGCGGGCAGAGAGAGCATCGCTACGATCGGCTGGTGGAGAGGATGGAGAAGAAGGGCCTGGATCCCCAGTCATTTAACTTCTATCTAGAGGCTTTCAGGTTTGGCATGCCACCTCATGGTGGCTGGGGCCTTGGAGTAGAGCGTCTGGTGCAGAAGATGTTGGACCTGCCCAACATTCGGGAAGCCATCCTCTTCCCCCGCGACCGCGTTCGTCTGGTCCCTTAAAACCCTTTACCCACTCCTCGCTCCTAACCAAATATATGAGCTCGCTGTTCCCATGATCTTAAGGAGGGAACAATATGGAGGTACCGGGCTCGTTGAAGGCGGAGCACGAGGAGATATGGAACTTATTGGAGAGGGCGGTCGCTGAGCAGGGAGCCATAGGGGAGGCCGCCAAAGCAGTTGAGGAAAGGCTGCGTCTTCATTTTGAAAGAGAGGAAGAATTTGCCCTCCCGCCCCTTGCCGCCCTGACATTGTCTGGCGAGGAAGATGACGGACCCCGAGCATCATGTCAGGCTCACCGAGCGATTGAGGGATGAGCTGCCACGCATGCTTGAGGATCATGTGTTGATAGCGATCGCTTTGGAAGACCTGTCCATGGAGGCAAAAAAGGCGGGCCGGTCTGAGTATATACAACTCTCCGAAAAACTGCTCCACCATGCTCGCATGGAGGAGGAGATATTCTATCCGACCGCGTTGCTCATAGGCTCATATATTCGTCAAAAGATGAGGCAGAAGGTCTGAGCTCACTCGCCCCTGGGGTCGAATGGATTTTCATCCTCCTCCGCCGGGGTTATTTGCTTCTTGCGTGCCTTGCGCACCTTCTTGGTGACATTGACATAACGTGAAACGCACACATAGGCTCCCGTCCGACGTTCCCCGCCGTAGCTCTTTACCATCTTTATAGAGAACACTTGGCTGTCGTCTGGGAACAGAATCCCAGTGAGGGCGTCGTTGACCGCTCGCACCAGCTTGTCGATGTCCGGCCTCACGGTGGGATGGATGCGCCGATGAGGGGGAACCGAGGGGGGCCGTGAGAGAACGAACTCTACTTCCAGAGCGTATGCAGATGAACGGTCAGAAACCCATTCCCTCCCTTCCAGGGCACGCTGGGCCTCCGTGGCCACGCGATTCCTCCATGCCTCCAAACTCTTTTTGTTCTGATGTGTCGTGACCGTCTTCTTGGCCTTGGGGATGTAGAAAGCTCTAGTACTCCCTTCAGGCACAGGTTCCCCTAATACTGTGAATATTATCGTTTCCAGAGGCTTATTTCCTGATTGTACCACTATATCTCCCATCACTTCTTGGCCTCGTTGGCCGCGTGACCTATATTGTTACCCATATATAGTTACGTTCATGGCCAGATTGAAAGCGTCATTGTAGATCTGTGTTTACTAGAAAGGAGGGGGCTTCGAAAGGTTGTTATATGAGGCGTTAGACACCTCTTTGCTCATGATAGATCTACAGGATATTGTAGAACAGAGGCTCTCGGGTACTGCCGATGAGGGGCTGGTAAACACTTCTGAAGTAATGGACGACTGGGGCGTCATTACGTTCTATGATGGCTCAGGCAACGTGATCAGATGTGAGTTCATAGAAACAGAACGCTCATGGAAAAGACGGGATGCCGTCCAGGACTACAACGATCTCATCAGCGAAGGCGTGGAAGTCCTGGTCATCGTGCCCGAGTCGGTTTTAGAAAGTGTGGATAATTTCCTTGGAATCTACGCTCATCCCGATGTCCAACTATCCAGCATGGATGAATTAGGCATTATGATACATGAGATAATTCCTCCGTGAATACCGGGGGGAAAATACTAAATCCACCCCCCCATATCGCCGAGATGGATTTTATCTCAGGCGGTTGATGAAGTTGGAGGAAGGAACAAAGGAGCCAACCCATTGGTGGTCGCGCCTAGATGGTAAGTTGAGAAGACTCTCCCCACATCGTAAGATCCTTTTCCTCGTCCTGCTCACCCTGGTAGTGTATGGAGGACTCAATGCCCTCAACGGGTTGATCATCCACTCGCTCCTGGAGATGAAGTTTAACACCTTTCCCGACCTGCCCATTTTTCAAGAAAGAAGTAAACTTCTACTGAATGGAGGCATGATCTACCGAGATGTCCCCTTTGATTCATTTCGAGTCGAATCCCCTCCCCTGATTAACTTCTTCTTTATACCTCCCCAGCTGGCCGGGGGAGCATGGTGGGTATACAATCTATATTTCTCCACCTTCGTTTTTTTCTCATCTCTGATGACCTATCTGGTGCTTAGGCATTGGGACGAGCATCTTGCATTTCTTGCCTCAATCGTGTTACTTGTGTGCCCGTTCATAGTTGTAGACACGACAATAGGCGTACAGGATGAGGCGATCGTTGGCTTTTTCTTCATAGTGCCAGTGCTTCTATTCCTCCGAGGAAATCTTAAGGGAACGACGGCGGGGCTAACCGTGGGTTTTTGGACCAAGTTCCTTTCAATAATATTGTTCCCGGTAATGCTCCTGAAGATGCAAACATGGCGAGAGAGGTTTCTTCATATCGGTCTTGCCGTGCTCTTATCCATCATTATTGCTCTTCCGTTCTTGATGATATGTCCAGTCGAATTCCTACTATTCCCTTCTTACTACCTTTTGGGGATAGATGATGGTATCTCGGGGACAGATGATTGCGGTGCTGGGATGTCGGCAGTGGGGTTGCTCAGTAGTGTGGGAGTCATGGTCCCTGGTTGGGCAGGAGGGCTCGCCACCATCTTCGCCCTTCTGGCCGCATATTGGTTCTGCTGGAAACATGAATTGGATGCATGGCGTTCCTGCCTGCTGGTCACGGTGGTGTTCCTTATGGTATATCCAATGATCAGGCTGACATACTTCTTCTTCCCCTTCGCGTTTCTAACAGTATGGGCGGTGGAGGATAAATACATCGCAGCGCGCATTTTTGGGATATATATCCCCTTGCTGCTGGCTCAGGGCATCGACGTCATGATCGATGATGGCACAATGCCAGCATATTCAGCCTGGTTAGCCCTGATCTTTCTCCTGATAGGCCTGGGGATCCTGGCCGATACCACCCGTATAGCTCTTAAGAAGGAGTGTTTCCTCGACCGCCCCTCGGAAAAGGCATCCCCCATTTAATCGGATGGAGCAGGAATGCAATCGAAGGGCACCTTGCCCACGAGGTCGTTAAAATACTCCAGTGGCTCAGGGTATATATCTGCTCATGCCCTGGCTCGCATACAGTTAGCTTATCTACCCGTCGCACAGAGTATGTTCTTATGCCCAGTGCCATTTTATTGATCAGTTGTGAGGTGGGTCAGGAGGAAGAGGTGGCTGATACCCTATGTCACCTTCAAGGCGTGGAGTATGTCGCCCTTGTCTATGGCGTCTATGACCTGGCGATCAGACTCATCGCCGGATCGATGGAAGAGCTTGAGTCTCTTATCATAAAGAAAGTTCGCTCCATATCGGGAGTCAGGAGCACCATTACACTCATCATCTCCAGGGAATGTCCAACTGCCGTTCGCTCAATCGATAAATAGGCGAGTAATCATGAGCTAGGCCATGGAGGGACCTGCAGATCCTCTCATATTTCTAGGATGGGTCGCACTTATCTCTGCATCAGGAGTGATTGCACCCGGCCCGGTCTTCGCCACCGCGCTGGCCCGTGGACTCGATGATGCGAAGGCTGGTCTGAAGATATCTGCAGGACATGCCCTCGTCGAGATTCCCCTCATTTTAGCCATATTCTTTGGTTTCATGACCATTTTACAGGACCAATATGTCCTGGCCATTATTGGCCTGGTAGGAGGAATATTTCTCCTGTACATGGGCGTGGGGATGTTCCGTCTTAACGAAGAGGATATAGGTTCCAGTGATGAGAGACATGGCTCTTTCGCTGCCGGAGCAGTTCTTTCCGCCACCAATCCATACTTCCTTTTATGGTGGGCCACAGTTGGCGCGGCGCTCATTGCCCTTGCCGCTTCTTTCGGATGGTGGATGATTCCCCTGTTCGCCGCAGTCCACCTGGCATGTGACCTTGCATGGCTGGGGTTCGTTTCCTATTCCGCGAGCAGGAGCCGCCTTTTGATCAGGGGAAAGTGGTTAAAGGGGCTGTACATGGCCTGCGGCGGCTTTCTGATGATCTTCGCGCTGTACTTCCTCCACGGCTCCCTGCTTACTTTCTTATAATCTCCCCAGCAATCTTGCGAGAAAACTTCACCCGTTCGAACTCGCCGATAACGGTTCCACCTTGTGCAATATGGGCGTGATAGTGAAGCCACCGTGGCAGTCTCATGCCGAGCATATCAGATATGGTATACTCTCACCCAATCAATGAATGTGTGGAGGAATAGATCCGCAGTCTGCAGAACACTCCGTGCGTGGGGAAATGCCATCTACAATCTTCGACCAAGGACGGCTCGATTTACCAGTTCACTCACGTTTCCTCTGCTAAATGGAGATATTAAAATTCAATGCTCAAACGCTCCGTTATTATGGTGACCGTCACCATCCTGGCGACTCTATTGGCGGTCAGAAAGGGGGAGATGAGCAGGCATGATCCATGCTCGCCACTGATGTAATCCTCAGTCCCCTCTGCCGACAGCCATCATCCGCTCCAGCGGAGCTCGTGCCTTGGCCATTATCTCAGGGCTCAGTGTGATCTCGGGGCCCATCAATTCCAGAGAAGTGATGATATTATTCAGGGTGATGAGCTTCATGGTTGGGCACACTGCGCCTGGTACCGCATAGAATTGTCTATCCGGGAACTCTTTGTGCAGTCGGTGAAGCATTTCCTTCTCAGTACCGATGATGAACTCGGTCTTTGGCGACTCTCTCACAAAGTTCAGCATACCTTCGGTAGACCGCACCGCATCGGCGTTGTCGATCACCTCTGGACGGCATTCCGGGTGTACCACTACGGCAGCATCAGGATACTTATCTTTCAACTTCTGGATCTTCTCCAATGAGATGGCGTCATGGGTGGGACAGTATCCTGGCCAGGGGAGGACGTCCTTATCAGTAGATCTCTGGACATAATTGGCCAGGTTCTCATCGGGGGTGAAGATAATGAGATCAGACTCGAGTGAGTTGACAACCTTAACGGCATTGGATGAGGTGCAGCATATATCGGACTCGGCCTTGCATTCTGCCGAAGTGTTCACGTATGTCACCACTTCCGCTCGGGGGAAGTCTTTCTTAAGCATTCTAATTCCTGAAGGATCGCACATGGCGGCCATGGGGCAACGAGCATTGACATCGGGGTGCAACACGGTCTTATCAGGATTCAAGACCTTGGCACTCTGAGCCATAAAATCGACCCCGCAGAAGACGATGACGTCAGCCTCCGTCTTGGAAGCCTGCATTGCTAATCCTAGGGAGTCTCCCACGAAGTCGGCCACATCTTGTACTTCTGGTAACTGGTAGTTGTGGGCGAGGATTACTGCATTCCTCTCCTTTTTAAGCTGTGCTATCCTCTCCTGAGGCTGCATTGGCATGTGTGATACTGCCCTCAATATAAAAGGTTATAGCATTACCTTATCTGTGGAGCCGTCCAGATATAAACGCCTTCGATGGATCACTACTCTCTAACGGAGTTTTTCGTTCCAATTTTACCCTCCACGTATGCCTCCCGCCCAGGACATCATTTAATAGGCGCTGGCGTATCGTGAGGTGAGGCTATGGTATGACGAGTCCCCGTGAAGACTTAGCCGAAAGTTGCTTTCAATGTACTCCTCGGGAGAGAGCGGTGTTCGAGGCAGGGATAAAACTGGCCGCAGTTTATCATCAATTCATCGGCACACCCGTTAGTGCTTCCAATGTGGAGAGTTTAGAAAGGGCGATCGAAGAGGGCGTGAAGGTTCAGCCCTTCGTAGAAGATGTGAAAGTAATGATCCGCCGGGATACTCTCCGCCGTAAGAAGAATGAATATGATTACCAATCCCTCACTGGGGATATGCTCGACGTCACCGTCACCATCCGGATCAATGAAATTAAGGTAATAGGGCGAATGCAATACATTGATGCGATCAAATATCCTCTCATGTATGTGCAGGAAATAATTTCCTCTTAATGAGGAGAGTCCCAACGAGTCTTTTTCTGTCCACTGGTTAAAATCTACTATTTAAGAGGTTTATGTGGCCGTGCTGCACCATTGGGATGCCGCATAGGCTTCCTCGTTGACAACCAGTCCGCCGCTGATAATCATTGTATTCCCTCGCAATTCTAATTCCCACTGTCGTAATTCTAATTCTTACCGTCTATTTGGAAAAACATTATGCCCTGGCTTGGCCATTAAGCACTCATTGTATCTCAGATATTTCTCCGTCGACGACCTAACTCAGGTCTACAATCTTGCCTGTCAAGCCCTCAGTGAGAGATACGACCCAACACTCTTCATGACAATATCATCGTCCTGGCCAGAGGGGTTTATAGTCGTAGGGTCCCCCTCTGGCATCAAGGCGTTCATCCTGGGGGTCACGACATCCCCGATGAGCGCTCGTATCCTCATGTTCGCGGTGTGCCCCGAGATGCGCGGGATGGGCATTGGCACCATACTCATGGGCCGCTTTCTAGAGGAGTGTCGCAAGAAAGGGATCAGGGTGGTCTCTCTAGAGGTTCGAAAGAGCAACAACGCGGCCATAAGATTCTACTATAAGGCTGGTTTTCAATCCGTTGATGTAATCAGGCATTATTACAATGATGGGGAGGATGCCTATCTGATGCAGATGTTCCTCTGATGCTCAGTGATATGCCTGATCATCATTGATGTGTTCATTCCAGAAATAATATGGTGATTTTTCCTTCTGTGCTGAGGAAATATCTGTACTAAGTCCTCGCATGTAGGTGCCATAGCGGTCCCTGATCTGTTCCTCGGCAGTCCTGCTGCGTTGTAGAGCCGCAGTCACGTGATTCTCGTCGATGAGTGGATCAGACAGGCTCACAGCAAGATCTCCAGCCGACCGTACCAGGCCCCCCAGCTCGCGAAGGCGAAGGGTCAACGCATTATTTTTGCCATCTATGACTCTGGCACGACGCCGAGCATCGCGAATAATGGCCTCCACTGCCGCCCTGGTGGCATGTGGTATGCGTCCGTCGGCCACGATCTCCTGAGCCACGAATTGGGCCAGGCCAGCGCGGTTCGTTTTATTATCCTCCATTGTGGTCTCCACCAGTACCTCGTAACCATCGCCACTGATGCGCGAACGCAATGGGGATAATACCTGCTCCAGATCCTGAATGTTGCATGCGGCTACCAGGATGAAGTCAGCAGGAACGCCGTCCACTCGTACCGAGGCGCCGGCTGATTGTGGATTCCGGCCGGAGATGGGGAAGTGTCGCTCCTGCATGGCGGTTAGAATAAATCTCTGGGTTGCTCCGAGATGAGATATCTCGTCCAGAAAGAGCACTCCCTGATGGGCCTCGTGGATGGCGCCAGGGACAACGCGCTGATAGGGTGCGGTCCCCAGTTTGTCATGGCTGCCAAATGGGTCGTGACGAACGTCCCCCAACAGTTCGGTCTCCGAGGCGCCGGTAGAGAGAACAAAAGGATTGCGTTCCAGGGGGATGAGGACCTTGTGAGGCCGTTGTTTCTCCAGGCCTCTCCGCCTCTCCAGTGCCCCCTCGTCAAGGACGCGGATCATGTCTCCGCAGCGCTCGAAGACTATCACTTCCTCCTTGTCAAAACGTTTGCGGGTGGTGGTGACGCGCTCCCGCCCGGTTGGGATGGGAGCGGCGCCCACCATGGATTCCATGAGACCTTCAATTATGTCACCAAAGGGATTGCCCGGCTGAATGCCAGTATCCATCTTGGCCTTCCCACACTGGGGGCAGAAATGCTCCTGAGTGCTGGAGTAGGCGGCGCAGTGACGACAACGGTAGCCCAGGCGCTCGGCGACATTGGGGGGAGCACTTGTTGGTTTGATAAGCTCCCCCTCGGCCGAACCCAAAGACTCTCGCTCCCTGAAGATCTCCTCCTCGCTCTTCACCTCGATCAAAGGTCGCTCGGGGTTACCTGGGTTATGGACAACCCGGATCTCCTCCCGTGGCCTTGGAAGGTGAAGCGCAAGGGCCTGAGCGATCATGGACTTGCCAGTGCCTGGGGGGCCCACCAGCAGGAGATGTCTCCTCTGGCGAGCAGCGATCCTGGCGAGCTCCACCGCCTCTTCCTGGCCAATGACTCGCTGAAGCGGGTCCTTTGGTATGAGGACGTCGGCGGTGGTATTGAGGCTGCGTATATCGGCCTCTTTAGACAAGTCCACTTTTTCGCTCATTAGTTCAGGTCATCCCTTGTCCAGACCTCTACCGATGCGGGCTGCTTGGTGATGTTTCCCATCTTGGTACCCACTATTGTACCGATCTTCTTGTCGGCAGCGATGTCGAGGATACGCTGGGTGATGATACCATCGAAGACAACGGTGGCAACATTCTTGGCATCGACCTTTAGGTTGTTAACCAGCTCGCGCACTGGCAGTTCTCTAATGACTCCAAGGTTTGCATCCAGGAGTTTGGCTTTAGAGGTGGAGCCCAGATCATTGATCATGGTCTTGAGCGTGATCTGGACGTCTGACAGTTGCTTGGATGGTGCGGCTCTCTCGGCACCCTCATTTCTATCATGAGGTTTCTCATGAGGCTCTGGCCCCGCATCGTTGGATGCATAGGCATGGACCGGTCCACGCCTCTCGCGGGGTTCACGATGCTCCCTCTCCTGCCGGGGGCGAGACTCACGCCTCTCGCGGGGTTCACGATGGGAGCGCTCTGCCTTTTCTGGCTCAACATCGTTGAATTCCCTACCTGCACCCCTGCCGTTGGGAGTCATGCCGTACATCTCCATGAACTGCTCTCCGGGAATCTTATTGCGGAGGCATTTCATGATCTGCTTTTGAGTCAGCTCCTCAACTTCCATTCCCCTGGGGGCGCGGGCGACGAAGTCAACCTCGGCCACCTGGAACATCTCACGAAGGATAAGCTCACCGCCGCGATCGCCGTCCACGAAGGCAGTTATAACCCTTTCCTTGGAAAGGTCTACAACGCTCTTGGGGACGTTGGTCCCTTCGACGGCGATGGCATTCTTGATGCCAGATCTGAGGAGATTAAGTACGTCAGAACGGCCTTCTACCACGATGATGGCATCGCTGTCATGGACATTGGGTCCGGCAGGTAGGCGCTCCTTACCATAATTTAGTATCTCTTCTATCTGGACAGATTGCCTCACGCTTTCAGTAAGGTCTATGCCGGAAGTCTTAGATTGCTTGATAAGTTCAGTTAGGAGATCTCTTGCCCGGTCAATGATCTTTTGTCTTTTTGAGATCCTGACATCTTCTATGCTTAGAGTATTAATCTGAGCCTTGCATGGACCAACTCGGTCGATGGTCTCCAGCGCGGACGCCAGGATAACTGTCTCGACTTGATCAAGACTGGATGGAATGAGGATCTCACCCTCGGACTTCCCCTGCTTGGAACCAACCTCGACCTCGATGCGGCCGATGCGGCCGCTCTTCTGAAGATCTCTAAGGTCAAGTTCATCGCCGAGGAGGCCCTCGGTCTGACCAAATATTGCACCAACCACATCGGGCTTCTCGACGATACCATCTGCCTGAAGCCTAGCCTTGATCATGTATTTGGTGGTGCTAGGATCGATGTTCATATTGCATACCTCTTTATGTTATGAAACGGTCCGTCCTAAGGAACTGAATAGTGTAGCACCGTCACATGCTTGGACCTTAGCCGAGCTACCTGCTCCGCTCTGCCAGAAATTGGCATTGGGTTATACTACCTGTTATAATACAGGATGAAATGGTGAGAGTGAACATGAAATCAGTCTAGGGATAAACCGTTTCAGACCCGATAGGGTGAAAACGCAATTATAAGTCTTTCGGTGCAGAAACGAGATTGTAGACCTATATTTTGCTCAAAGTCTTTTTTTGCCAGCTCCACTCTATCCGCCGGAAGCTACCCTGATGATCTTAATCTCATCCCCTTCCCTGAGGGATTCGTCGATAGATATAGGAACATTTCTTCGAAGGATGATGTGAGTATCAGGCAGCAGAGTTAACGAGGCGAACAATCTCTCTACCGTTGAATCATCGGGCAGGACAATATCCCTTCCTTCATTGCCTATCGTGAGCCTGATCTTCATCCCATGCGCATTCCTCCAGGGTATTATTAGCCTTTGCGCGATCGCCGGGGTCATGATATGGCAGATGTAATGCATTCCAGGATTCAGATGATGTGTACAGGCTTCTGGGAAAATGCTTATATGCGTTACCGTTTTCACCATATCACAGGCCGAGGTAGTCTAGTCCGGTAAGGCGGTGGTCTCGAATGGAACGAGATCTCCGAGCTAACCACTGGCGGTTCCCGCCA
>JAAYQQ010000004.1 GCA_012519255.1 Methanobacteriota archaeon
CGAGGATATGGGTGCCAAAGAAGGAAAGTAAGCCCAGTATCGGAAAATGCCGTTTGAACTGCAAACCGTTCAAAGTGAGGAAAGTCGGTATAAAAGTGGACAGAGCGGGATTTGAACCCGCGGCCTCGACATTGCGAATGTCGCGATCTTCCAGCTGATCTATCTGCCCTTGGGTCTCGGTAATGGTAGGATGGATTTAAGCCTTTGTGGTTGTAACGCTCATCGCCGCCATGGCTGGCGCGGACAAATCCATCGAATGTAAAATATTTCATACAAAATAAAGTGGAAAGTATCATTAGGCCCTCCACAGCCTCCATGGATTGGATCAACTATTATTCTTTGAATATGCGCCTCATGAGCAACGATGCGCTCATTCCCAACAATAGAAATTAGAACAATATCAAAAGTAAAGTATTGGTGGGCCGCCACATTCCCTGGCCATTAATGGTGTTATGGTCACAATGTCTGCCATGAAATTTGATAGAGATTCATGAATGTGAACCTGCACCAAACATCAGCAGACCTTTGACCGAGATAACCATATCAATCCTTGATCGAGCAATGCTCCCCCTCCAATGAGATAGAGGAGCTGGCTAAATCATATTCACAACCCGAACGACACAAAGAATGTGATGGGAAATACGGTGCGATCTCACCGCTTTTTCTTGGGCTTTCGGCGCACAATCCTGCGCTTTCTTTGAAGTTTGCCGTGAGCGTCTTCCAGATGCATCTTAAGTTCGGCAATGGTCTCATATTTCTTCCCACATATCTCACATTCCGTGTTCATGGTTCCAATCATACTTACAGCTCGTTTCTTTCCGTTTCTTTTTGTTGCATGGTCGCCGCATTGCCAAAAGCAACCGTCGAACATGCCCTCGCCCTGCACTGATGCGGTCCATGGTAATGAAACTTACAACGTTTCATCGCCCAGATATTGCTGGGGTAGCTCAGGATAGTGGGGGCCCAAATAGAATAGTTAATATACTATAAGGACGTGAGAGTTTTTATCTCAGTTGTTCAAAAGACGGCTGAGAAAGTAGGTAGATTAGTAATGTACGGAAACAAGAGAGGCGGTTACAACCGTGAGCCTCGTGAGATGCACGACGCAACGTGCAGCGACTGTGGAATACAGACCCAGGTACCATTCAAACCAACCGAGGGGCGGCCAGTATACTGCCGTGAGTGCTTCCAGAAGCACAGGCCTCGCAACCGGTATTGAGACCTATAAAACACCAACAAACCCCTTTCAAACACATTTGTTCTGTTTTGTCACATCTTCACAATGTCACGCTGAATTGCCTGGATGCATCACTTCATCAATTCAGTGAGCTCATTGTCAATGCGGCGCAACGTCTTGGTGACCAGTCGCGGCGGTCTGATCTCAAGGGCAAATGCGTCTCTAGAGCATAGGTGAGTACATCGTCCGCAGCCCCTGCAACGCCTCTCATCCACGTGAGCCTTGCGTTCCTCGGTCATGCTGATGGCCCCAAAGCGACAGAACCCCTTGCGGACACAGGCGGAGCACCCGGAGCACCGCTCCTGCCTTACCAACGCATACACTCCAGGCACTCTGGCATAACGTACGGCCAGCTCCCTGGGCAGTGAGGGGAGTTCCCGAACGACCTTTGAAACTATGCCGATCATATCATCCCCCGCAGCGTGCTCAGAGACTCTCCAGGAACCTCTGGACAAATGCCCTGCTGTCATCCAGCGCGTATAATGTCAGAGGGCCCTTGATATCGATGACCTCGGCTCTCAGGACCTCGGGAAATACCTTCATGCCCTTCTTCTCGGCAAGGTCGCGGATCTTGGGGCCAGCCCCATTTTCGGTCCACTTCTTTGCCTCCCTTTTCTCTGGGTCGGCTGGTGGAGCCATGATCGTATCAAATGCCGCCATTGGCTTTCCGGCAAAATTCTTCTTGGCCTTCCTTAGGAACTTCTTGGTCCGGCTAGTCATCCGCTTCATTCTGGTGGGCGAACCTACCAGGAGAAAGTCTCCATCCACATTGGTCCGCATGGCCAATCCCAGATCTAGAAGAACGGCTTCATGACCCTGCGCCTTGATCTCTTCGGCAATCGCCTCTGCCACCTTCTTGGTGTTCCCATATACACTATCGAATGCGACGATTCCTTTCACTCTAGCGCCTCCATGATCTTCCGAATGGAGTTCTCACTCTTTACACCACCGCCTCTAGCGGCGTGAGTTCAGTACCCGTTCTTATTATTAAATTGGTGGTGGCCTGGAAATGAAGAGAACGAAGCGCCAGTGCCAAGAGATCGAGGAACGAATACCATCCAGCAGCGAAGATCAGGCCTTTCGACAGAGGACGCCCAACCATTCGCCGTCTTCTCGATAGGGCTTGCCGGCCAGGTCCGAGTAGAGCTTGATGTCGGTGAAGCCATGGGATTGCAGCAGTTCAGACATCTCATCTGCCTCATAGGTGTGGTCCCATAGGTCATACACGACAATGCCCTTCCCCTGCTCGAGAATGGCCTGACGAAGCAGGAAGATCCCGCCATCATACTCGAAGCTTTGCTGTAGCACGAAGTGCGGCCCCGGCCTCCAGAAGCCACCGGGCGAGAAGTACCAATCCTTCACGCGAGAGTGAATGCGCCGATGATTCAGGGTCATGACGTCGAAGATAAGTATTCCACCGGGACGTAAGGCATCATGGACCCTTTCAAGAAGTATATCACGGTCGGTATTTTTGAGAGAGCCCAGCTCCCCATAGATAATGAGGGCTGCGTCAAACTCTTCCTTGAAGTCCATGTGAAGGTAGTTCTGGTGCATGTATTCTATGTCCAGGCCTGCCTTCTCTGCACTTTCTTCGGCGTAGCCAATGGCATTGTGGTTGATATCCAGCCCCACCATGCGGAACCCCTTATCGGCGAGCCTCTGAGCATACAGGCCAGGCCCGCATCCAACATCCAGCACCCTTGCCCCTGGCGGAAGTATGGACGATATCCACCTCACCGACGCGTTGATGTCACAATGTCGTCGAGAAGCCGCATCGATATAGGGATCGAGGTGAGCTTCCAGGATGCGCGTGGATATGTATTCATCGTCCCAGAATGC